>DASVUA010000759.1:0-1518 GCA_036387295.1 Thermoanaerobaculia bacterium
AACTCCTACGCGGGTGGCATCCGCGGCGTGCCAGCTGGCGTCGACCTCTGGTATGTGAATCTCGATCCTACGAGCACGAAGTTTGATCCGCTGATGCGCTTCCCGGCCTATCGCGGCCAACCGGACGGCACCACCTCGCAGACTCCCATCGATGCCGGAGCTGACGGCGGCGGCGACATCGATCTCGCGGTCGGCTTCCCGCCACTGGCAGGCGAGACGGAGCCCGCCGTCCCAAACCTGGCCTACAGCAGCCTCACGCTTGCGAACATCTCGACCGGCAAGACGACCGATCGCGGCGTCACGTTCAACCTGAACCCGCTCGGCAATCTCACCGGTGGCCCTCCCGGAGACGATCGCCAGTGGCATGAGTTCCTCGGCGCGAACTCCGTCTACCTGCTTTACCGCACCGTCGCGCCTGCGATCGCGCAGGTGCAGCGCTCAAACGACGGCGGGTTCACTTACGGCCCGTCGGCCTCTGTTGGCTTAATCGGGCAGGTCGGCTGCCTCGATGTCCACCAGGCGACAGGTGTCGTCTACGCGACCGGCAACAACGGCGTGATCGCCGTCGGCACGCCCTCAGTGCCCGGCCAGGCGCCGACTGCTGCCGATTACACCATCCGGCAAGCCGCCAGCGATCCGAACGGCGTCGCGCACATCTTCTTCGTCGGCAAAGTAGCCGACGACGGCACGCCGAACGGCACGCTCTACGCGCTCTACTCGAACGGCACGAACATCTTCATCAAGCACTCCACGGACCGAGCCGGAACATGGAGCGCGCCGGTCCAGGTGAACCCACCGAGCGGCCCGTTCGCGACCAGCCTGAACCTCTTCCCCTGGATGGAAACCGGCCCCACGCCGGGCTCCGTCGGCATCGTCTGGTATGGCACCGCGCAGCCGGTGAATGACGACAACGCCCGGTGGAAGGTCTATTACGCGCAGAGCTTCAACGCGAACAGCGCGACGCCGGAATTCCGCATCGGCGAAGTCACCGAGGCGGACCATTTCATCCACGGCTCGAACATCTCCGAAATGGGCTTGAACCCGACTGGCGGCAGCAATCGCAACCTGATCGATTACTTCCAGGTCTCGTTCGATCCGCTCGGCGCCGCGGTCGTCGCCTACACGGACGATCACAACGATTTCGACGGCAACACCTACGTTGCCCGGCAGATCAGCGGCCCATCGATCCGCGGGGGCAACTTGCCCGCGGTCGCCGAAGGCAGTGCGCTCACTCCACCGCCGCCGATTCCTTCGCTCGAGCCGACCGATGTCTTCCCACCAGCGCAACCCGGACCCGGCGGCGAGCAAGTGACGGACTTCCCGCTCGACGTGCAGACAGCTCTCGTCACGCGCATCCCTACGCCCGACCCGGTCGATATCGAGTCGGTAAAATACGAGACGATCGGCTCCGGTGCGACGCAGGCGATCAGGGCCACGATCAAAGTCACCGACCTGACAGTCGTTCCGCAGGGCACCTTCTGGCGTGCGAGCTTCGCGGCGAATTGCCCGTTTTCCGTG
>DASVUA010000760.1:0-4397 GCA_036387295.1 Thermoanaerobaculia bacterium
TGGCCCGCTTCGAAGGATTCATCTGTAGCACCCTCATTCCTCTCTCGACACCGTCGCGGTAGTGTTACTACCACCGTCGCGGACCGATGACAGCAGAGGGTGTGCCAGGTTTGTGGCGCCTGCTTTTTGCGAGGCGCGCAGAGGTTCGCTCCGGTCCAGCGGTCGTCATCGAGCGAGACGACGGTGGATGTCAGCCGAAACGGTTTGCCGCAGATGCGTCGCTGATCCCAGATCTCCGAAGTTCATGCTAAGCGGGCCTCATCGTCGGTTGTTCTTCCGCGGGCCGGGCAGCGGGATTGAAGAACCGCGCGAATGAACGTTCGTTCATCGTTGTCTTCGCCCCGTAAACTCGGAAGCCAGGTATGCGTCGAAGGTTTCGAAAGCCTTCCACAATCCCTGTCGCTTTGCCACGTATCGGCCGAGGTTTTTCAACAGCTGCGGAATCAGTTCAGCCGAGAGTACAAGAGGCAGAGCTTTCCGTAGAAAGGCCAACGCATCCTCCTGAGCACCAAATCTGACGTCCGCTTCACCGTCATCATGGGTGGAAAGCGTGACCGATCCGACGCGTGCCACGAAGTTGACGATGGCGACCTCCTGAGGACATTCCTTCAGTTTCGCGACGACGTTTTCCACTACGGCGTCAGTAGACAGCTCCAGCCGGTCGATCCAGGTCCCACCGGGCCAGGTTGCTCCGAACTCGAGAATTCTCACAGGATCGGCTTGCGGCAGACGTTCCAGGCAGTCGATCGTCGATACCTCGCCCATGTAGAGAACAGTCTCGCCATTCACGGTCCCGAGAAGGAAGCAAGTAGGTTGCATGCGAGAGGCTCAGATGTCTTACGAGAACGCATCGTCGGCGCAAAACGCTCTCTGCGCGGGCGCGCACTCTTTGAAATTCGCGTCAGTCGCTGTGCACGCGCACCCGGTAAAGATAACGCCGGATTCGGCGGAGCGGCGACTGTCGACGTGTCGCGACAAGAAGGTCTGCGCCCGATCAGCCGACTCACCTTCCCGCTACGTTGCGGCCGCGTTGAGGACAGTGGATGGGCTCGTCACCTAAACGGCGTGCGAGGAAACGTATGTATTTCTTGAGAATCCTTGTGCGATTAGCGCCGCCGGTTCTGCAGTGGCCGATGCGCCGCAGCAGCCGCTCGGCGTAGGAAACGTGATTGTCGAAACGGGCGGCTGTGTACGCACAGGCGCAGCTGCCGCGCAGTGTGTCTGGTTGAAATGGCTGGATCGGACTATGGGAGGGAACCACGAAGGGGCGTAGCCGTCAATCTGTGGCGGTGGGTTAAACGATCATTTGTGCGTTTTGACACCCGTTGCGAGGGGTTCTCATTGTGGTGGCGATCGGCGTACGGAGCGTGCGCGCTTGACGAGGTGAACAGGGCGGACAGGCAAAGCTGCCTGTCCGCCCGTTCGATTTTTTATCGCAACCGCAGGGTCGGGTCGCCGAAGAGGATGAAGGTGCGGCGGACGTCGCGGTCGGTGACGGATTGTTTGGCTTTCAGGATCGCGTCGCCGATGGGCATGGTCAGGAGATGTTTGTAGAGCTCGGCGTTCATCTGCGACTGGAGGTGCGGCGCGGTGAGGGCGGAGCTGGCCCAGACGCTGACGGCGCCGCCGTTGGGATTGCGGAGGAGCGCTTCGCCGAGGGAGTCGGTGAAGAGGTCGTGGAAATAGCCGTTGAGGCAGTTCATTGCGACGACGAACGGCAGTTTCGTACCGTTCTGAAGCGCGGTCGCATTGTAGGAGCTGAAGAGATTGCTCCAGATTTCGACCGAGCCGTGGCCGGTGTAATTGACCACCAGTGAACCGCTATTGAACGCGCTGACGATTGCATTGGCGGCATTGGGAGTCGAGGCAGCCTTGATGTGCGATGTCATGAGCGACGACGGCACCTGCTGCGCGACGAAGCTGCTCCCCTGCTCGAACGAAATGCCCGAGTCGTAGTCGCTGATCAACGTCACGGTGTTGTTCGTGGTGCGCGTGGCGATGAGCTTCGCAACGACGCCGTTCGCATCGGCGGCGGTGCGGACCGGAATGCGTCCGATCGCCATCGACGGAACGCCGGTGTCGCTCCAATCCGCAAACCAGTCGTCGGACGCGGTCTTGAGGTAGCCGGTCGGCACGAGCTTGGTCGGAACGTAATCGACGTTGCCCATGCCGTAGTAGCTGCGCGGATCGAAGCTCGAATCGCCGAGGAGGATCGCGTAGCGCGGAGCGCGCTTCCAGGTTTGGGTGCGCTTGAGGAAATCGCGAATGGCCTGCGGACCGCGGTGGCCGAACGCGAACTCGTCGTACACGTTCTGCACGTCGACGACGGCAGTGGCGATGCCCTGCGCGTCGCGAGCCGCTTTCAGCTTCTTCGCCGCATCGGTGAACGTGCTGTGCGTGAGGATGACGAGATCGGCGCCGTTTTTGGCGTCGTTCCAGGTCGACGGCGCGTTCAGCACCACCTGCGCCGGAGCGCTGATGCGGTTCGCGGCGTAGACGAACATCGTGCGCGCGCCGGTGTCGGGCGCGACGACGGTGGCAACGCCGTTCTTCGCGGTGACGGCGAGGCGGATCGGATCTTCAGGATTCGTGAGATCGACCGCCGCGACGACGTCCGTCGCGGCGAAGCCATCGACGGCCACTTCGGTGCCGCCGTTGACGGTGAACGCGAGCGCGCCGCCGTCGGCGCGATAGAGATGCGGATACGTGAGACGCACGGCTTCGACGACGCTGACGTCTTCCCAGCCGTTCTGCGCCGTGAATTCGAGCGTGTTCGCGCCGTTGACGAGCCACGACGCCGGTACCGTGACTCTCGCGACGTGACGCGTGAGATCGCGGAAACGGATCGGGCCGATCTCGCGGCCGTTGAGCGTCACCGAGACGACGTGCTCCATCCGGTCGCTGCCACCCTGCAGGACGAGCTCGAGCTCGGCGTTGCCGGTGGCGGCGAGGTTCTCGACCGCCAGCGGCTCGGAGACGGGCCACGAGGTGACGACGGCGCCGAAGAAGTTGTCGTTGTCGCCGTTGTTCACGAGACCGCTGAAGAAGACGGTCCGCTCTTTCCGCCAGTAGCTGTACGGGAAGCTGGCCGGTGCAGCGGTGCCTTTCTTCGCGCCGCTCTGCTGGCGGAGACGCGCGCCGCGGCCCTTGTCGTTGACGACGAAGTAGACGCGGCCGCCGCTGGCGGGCGTGTCGATGCCGGTGCCGAAGAATTCGATCGTGTCGTCGGCGTCGAACTTACCGTCGCCGCCATCGCGAACGTCCGCGGCGATTTCCTGACCGTCGGTGAAGACGGCGAGGGCGCGGCTGTTGGTGCCCGGATCGTAGCCGGCGGCGACGAGGTCGCGCTTCTTCACGCTCACCCAGCCGGCGGTGGTCACGACGAGCTTCGCCGCTTTCTGCGCCGCGATTTTCCACTGCTGATTGAGGCGGTCGGTGGCCGCGGCGGGTTTCATCGTCAGCGGCATGACGCCGATGCCGCGCGGCGATTCGAGGATGCCGCCGATCGAGCCGAGGCTCGGATCGGGATCGGTCGCGCCGGCGCCGTCGTCTTCGCTGCCGATCTTCGGAGTGACCGGTCCATGCATCTTCTTCGTGCCGCGCAGGTCGACGTCTTCGACCCAGTACTGCACGAGGCCGGAGGGAACGCTGGTGTCCTTGAAGCGGTAGTTGCGGCCGTCTTCGACCCGCTTGGCGGTGAAGAGCGTGGAGCCGACGATGAGGTGTTTGTTGATCTTTTCCGGCGCGCCGCTGCCGGTGCTGCGATAGACGTTGAAGCCGAGGTTGTCGGCTTCGAAGCTGGTCTGCCAGCGCACCGTCACACCGCTCTTCGTCTGCGTCGCGTCGAGGGAGAACAGCTCGACTTCGGTCGGCGCGAGGACCGCCACCTTCGAGCTCGAGGTGTTGTTGGTGTAATCCGATTCGACTTCGGTGGTGGTGACGTTACAGGTGTTGAGGAACTCGACCGAATCGACGCTCACCGTGGCGGGGATGGTGATGGTCGCCTCTTCGTCGTTGGTGAGTGAGCCGACGTTGCAGGTCAGCAGACGCGTGACGGCGTTGTACGAGCAGGTGCCGTGCGTCGACGTGGCCGGATTCGTGACGTGGTTGTAGTCGAACTGCGCCGGCATCGTGTCGGTGACCACGACGTTGGTGGCGAGCGACGGGCCGTTGTTCGTCACGACGATCGTGTACGTGAGCGGCGTCGCGGCGGGCGGGTTGCCGGTGTAGAGGAAGCCTTCGCCGTACGGCAGCACCAGGGCGTCATTGTCCTTGACCACCATGACGTCGACGCGGCGGGTGACCAGCGTCTCTGCCGTCTTCGTGTTGTTCGCCGGCGTCGGATCGATTTCCTGCATCGTCACAGTCGCGACGTCGGTGATGGTCGAGTTGTTGGC
>DASVUA010000761.1:0-2201 GCA_036387295.1 Thermoanaerobaculia bacterium
CCCGCCGCTCCACCGAACACGCGCGGCGCACACCGCCATGGCAACTACAATCCGCCACTGATGAACGTCTGGCGCGCCCGCTTCTCCCGCTGGTTCGAGCCGCTCGCGCGACGCACTCCCCTTTCGCCGAACACGATCACCGTCATCGCACTGCTGCTGAACGTCTGCGCGGCTCTCCTGCTCGTTCAGCGGCAATTTCTCGTGGCCATCGTGCTTCTCGCAATCGGCGGCTGGGCGGACGCATTCGACGGCATCGTTGCGCGTGTGCAGCAGAAAACGTCTGCATACGGCGATTTTCTCGATCATTTTGCCGACCGGGTGAGCGATGTGCTGATCATCACCGGCTGGCTCCTCGGCAATCGCGTGCGCATCGAGATCACGGTGCTCGCGATCATCGCGGTGCTGCTCAACGGCTACATCGGAACGCAGATCGAAGCGACGTGGCACCAGCGCGAATACGACACGATCGGGCGCGGCCAGTTCGTCGCCGGCATGGTGTTGTATCCGATCGCATCGCACGTCATCGCTCAGCGAGGATGGGAGTCGGTCGCGCCGGGCAGTTTGACGATCGCGGAATGGATGACGCTCGCGCTCGTCGCGGTCGCGCTGCTCGGCATCGCCCAACGTTTCGCGCTCGCGTCGCGTCTGGGCCGCAGCGAATGATTCGACGCAACCCGCTGAGCGGCGATCCGATTCTGTTCGCCCCCGAACGCGCCGCACGTCCGAGCGCGTTCGACAGCGACGCGCTCGCGCGCTGTCCGTTCTGTCCCGGCCACGAACACGACACGCCGCCCGAGCTCGCGCATTGCGGCGAACCGTGGCGCGTGCGCGTCGTCCCGAACAAATACCCGCCGGTCGAAGGGGCGGAGGTGATCGTCGAATCGGCGAAACACGACGTCGCGTTCGATGAAATCGAGCACGCCGCCGACGTCGTGCGGACGTACGTCGAGCGGTACCGCGCGCACGAGAGCGCGGCCTATACGGCCATCTTCAAGAACGAAGGGCGGCGCGCCGGCGCGACCATTCCGCACGTGCACTCGCAAGTGATGCCGGTGCCATTCACTCCTCCGCGCATCGCACGCGAGCTCGCGTCGTTCGCGAACGGATGCGCGCTCTGCACGCTCGACGGTCACGTGATGCGCGAAACCGCGGCGTTCAGCTGGATCGCGCCTGCCGGATCGTCGTTCGCCTATCAGCAATGGCTCGTGCCGAAACGTCACGCGTATGAGATGAGCGCGCTCGACGACGCGGAGTGCGCCGAGCTCGCGTCGCTGCTGCAACTCGCGTCGCGCGCGATGCTGCGGCTCACCGATTCCTACAACTGGATGTTCGTGAACTTCCCTCGCTCGCCTGCCGCGCACTGGTACGTCGACCTCGTTCCGCGCCTGTCGACCATCGCCGGATTCGAGCTCGGCACCGGCACGTTTGTTGAGATCATCGACCCTGCCGCGGCTGCAGAGCGGCTGCGAGCCGAATGATCCCACTTCGAGACGACAATCCCCGCCGCACCGTGCCGTTCGTCACGTACGCGCTCGTCGCGCTGAACGTGCTCGCGTTTTTCTGGCAGCTCTCCCTCGGCGCCGCGCTGCAGACCGCGCTGTTCGACATCGCCTTCATCCCCGCCCGTTTCTGGCTGCCCGGCAACTGGGTGCCCGACATCCTCACCATCGTCATCTCGATGTTTCTGCACGGCGGCTTTCTGCACATCGGCAGCAACATGCTCTATCTCTGGATTTTCGGAGACAACGTCGAGGATCGACTCGGCCACGGCAAGTACCTGATCTTCTATCTCGCCTGCGGCTTCCTCGCGACCTATGCTCACGCTTTTTTCAGCCCTGGTTCGCGCATCCCGGCAATCGGTGCGTCGGGAGCGATCGCCGGTGTGCTCGGCGCGTATCTCGTGCTCTATCCGAAGGCGCGCGTGATGACGCTCATCCCGATCTTCATCTTCATCACGATCCGTGAGCTGCCGGCGATCTTCATCCTCGGCATCTGGTTCGTGCTGCAGCTCTTCAGCGGCGTCGGATCGCTCGGCGTCACCGACGCTCAGGACATGGGCGGCGTCGCCTACTTTGCGCACATCGGCGGGTTCCTCGCCGGCATGCTGCTCATCGCGCCGTTCGGCGGGTTCAGGCGCCCGCGGCGCCCCCAACCCCCCGCTCCCTGGTGGGCGCAGCGCTGAACAGTGGAGCGGCGGGGGC
>DASVUA010000762.1:0-3246 GCA_036387295.1 Thermoanaerobaculia bacterium
TCGCCGGGGCGCTCGCGGTGCTGCTCGCGCATGGCATCGGCACGCACGAACGGAACGAGACCTGGAACACCGGCGAGACATTGTGGGCCGATGTCGTCGCGAAGAGTCCGGCCAATGGTCGCGCGTGGATGAATTACGGCCTCACGCACATGGCGCGCGGACGCTACGCCGAGGCGAAACAGAGCTTCGATCGCGCCGCGGCATTGACGCCGAATTATTCAGTTCTCGAAATCAACCTCGGCATCGCTGAGAACGCCCTCGGCGACCGCGTTCGCGCCGAACAGCACTTCCGGCGAGCGCTCCAGCTCAATCCCGATCACAACGCGCATTACTTCTTCGCACGCTGGCTCGTGGAGACCGGCCGCGGCCCGGAGGCAGTCGCGCATCTGCAAACAGCCGTGCGCCTCAGTCCGGCCGGAGCGCCGCAGCGCGCGCTCTTGCTGCGCGTCCTCGCCGCCACCGGCGCCGAAGCGGAGCTGACGGCACTGGCCGCCGAAACGCGCCGCATCGATCCGAACGAGCCGGCACTCCGGGAGCTCGAGCAGCGTTTCGCGTCGCGCGATGCCGCCTTTGACGAAGGACTGCGCGAGATCCAGAACCGCAACTGGCTGGCCGCCGCGATCGCCACGCGCACCGCACTCGCCTTCAATGCGGACGACGCCGACGCGCTCAACAATCTCGGCTGGAGCCTCGCACAGCTCGGCTTTACCGCCGAAGCCAAACGCGCATACGAAAAAGCGCTCGCGATTCAGCCGAACCACGAGCGCGCCAGGAACAATCTGCACCTTCTCCGCTAATCCGCCGCGCGATCAACCGGCGCCGCCGCGGCGTCCATTGCGGCCAACGCGCTGCGCGCCATCACACTCGCAGCGACGCGCGGAAACCCCTCGCCGCGTAATACGACGAGGCGCCATTGTGGTAGACGAACACGTGGTCGTACCGGCGATCGCAGAACAACGCACCGCCGAGCTTCCGGATGTTCGACGGGGTCGCGATCCAGCTCGACGTTTTGAGATCGAACTCGCCGAGTTTCTGCAACGCGCGGTATTCGTCTTCGGTCAGGAGCTCGACGCCCATCTCCGCCGCCAGCTCCAGTGCACTGCCGGCCGGCTTGTTCTCTTTGCGCGAATCGAGCGCTTCCCGGTCGTAACAGAGGCTTCTGCGTCCGGCCGGCGTTTCGGCCGCGCAGTCATAGAAGATGTACTCGCCCGTTTTCGGGTCCTTGCCGATGACGTCCGGCTCGCCGCCAGTCCGCTCCATTTCCTCCAGCGACCGCAGTTTTCCGCGGTTCGCCTCCAGCCTCGCCTCGACGTCCTCCCAATCGATGCCTTTGTGCCGGTTCTTGTGTTTCTCGAAGCGAGCCTTCAATGCCGTGAGAAGCGTGTCGTGACCCTCTGCCGAGGATCCCTCGCCGCGCGAGCCCGCATCGTGGCCCGCTTTCTTCGTCGAGCTCTTCCGCGCCGTCGCGCTTCCACTGTTCGCCACACCTGAGCCTTTCGCGGCCTTTCCGCTTTGCGTCGTTTTCGCCATTCGATCCCTCCGCCGGAAATGATACGCAAACGGCCCGCGCGTCAGCTTGCTCGCTCCGCGAACAGCTCCAGCGTATCGGCATCCTCCGCCGTCGGCGGCGTGAGCGCGAGGTCCATGTAGCCGCGGCCTTTGTTGTCGCGGCGGATGGCGCGATACATCTTGTGCAGGTCGAGGAACAGCTTCGAGAAGCGCACCAGTTTCCGCGCCGTTTCGAAGCAGTACTTCGGATAGAACGTCAGCGCGGATTCCAGCGGCATCCCGGAACGCCGGTCGCGGCGGAACTTGAGCCGGAGAAATCCCCCTTCGAGCGGATGAATGTGCTCGATCTCGATCGAGCCCTTGAACCAGGTGATCAGGAAGACCGCATTACTGACTTTGCCGTTCATCGCTGCAATGCGCCGCAGGATGGTGCGCATGTGCTCGGGCGTGTAATACGTCTCCCACGCCACGCGGTACGCGCGCTCCCACTCGTCGCGCGACATTTTCGGGTGCGCTGTGCAGACGTGGTTGAGGTCGTAGCGGTTGAGATCGGGATCGAGCGCGACGCCGTTCTTCACCAGCGTCTGATGATCTTCCGAGCCGGGTAACGGCGTCAGGAAAAAGAACTCCAGCAGATCGACCGGCAGCTCTCGCTTGATGATCTCGATGTCGTGCACGATCGATTCGACCGTGTCGTTCGGAAATCCGAGGATGTAGCCGGCGTAAGTGATGACCCGGTGCGCCTTCCAGGCGAGCAGCATCGCCCGGTATTCGCTGATGCGGTTCTGGCGCTTCTTTGCACCGACGAGGCTGGAGGGATTGATGTTCTCCAGGCCGATGAACACGCGCTTCACGCCTGCACGCGCGCATTTGTCGATGAAGTTCGGGATCTTGTGGCAGAGCGTGTCGACCTGGATGACGAACGTGAGCTTCACCCCTTCGACTTCGCGCAGATGGATGAGGCGGTCGAGGATCGGCTCCCAATCCTGATTGCGCGCGAAATTGTCGTCGGTAATGAAGAAGCTGTGCAGCCCCTGCGCAACGTTCTCGCGCACGATCCGCTCGACGTCGTCCGCCGAGCGGCGGCGCGATTTGCGTCCCTGCACGTTGATGATCGTGCAGAACGAACATTGAAACGGGCAGCCGCGGCCGGCGTCGAAACTCGTCAGGCCGCCTGCCGTGCGCCACGCGCGCAGCGCGGTGATGAGCGGAATCGGCGAGCCGGCGATTCCCGGCAGGTCGTTCATGTAGTTGTAGAGCGGCGCGAGCGTGCCGGCGATCGCGTCGCGGAGCACCTGCTCGAGCCGTCCTTCCGCTTCTCCCGCGAAGATGGAGATCCCCATCGCTTTCGCCTGCTCAAGCCCCGCGTCCTTTCCCTGCAGCATGCTGAGCACGCCCGAGGCGTGAAAGCCGCCGATCGCAACCTGCACGCCGCGCGCGCGGAGCGGACGGGCGAGATCGAGCGCACGCGGGAACTGATTCGACTGCACGCCGACCATCATCACCATGCCGGCGCCCGCCTCTTCGATCATGCGCGCCAGCCGCTCGGGGCGGATGCGGGTATTCGTCTCGTCGAACGTGTGGATCTCGAGCTGCACGTCTTCGCCCAGCACGCGGCGCTCCGCGCAATCGCGGGCGAGCCCGTACAACGCCGCGAGCGAGTTCGACGGAATGGCCGAGCGGAACCACTGAATGACGTAACCGTCATCGTCGTAGTGAGACGGCTTCACGAGGACG
>DASVUA010000763.1:0-1999 GCA_036387295.1 Thermoanaerobaculia bacterium
ATCCACACCAGAAACAGCACCCCGCCGGCGATCGAGGCGGCCACGATCACGTCTTCCGCGGTGTTGCCCTGGAACGGGTGAGGCATTCGCAAGCGCGCGGGATGCTATCGCATCACTTTCCCTCTGGCGTGTTTTCCGCAATGATGGCGCTCAGAATATGTCCCGGCCCGTCGTGCTCATTGCCGATGATGACGAACAAGTCGCGCTGTTGCTGCGGACGTACCTCCGTCCGCTCGACTGCGAGATTCTGACCGCGCGCGACGGCGAAGAAGCGCTGGCGATTGCGCAGCAGCGTCTTCCCGACGTGGTGCTGCTCGACGTGATGATGCCGCGGCGCAGCGGCTGGGAAGTTTGCCAGGCGCTCAAGGCGGTGCAGCGCACGTCCCGCGTCGGAGTGATTCTCGTGACCGGCCGCGGCGACGTGAAGGACCGGCTCACCGGTCTGCAGGTCGGCGCCGACGATTACCTCGTGAAGCCGTTCGATCGCGCCGAGGTGACCAAGCGCGTGAAGACGGTCCTCGGCCGCGCACGCGAGGATCGCAACGAAGCGGCACAGGCGGGGCGCTCGCTGTTCGAAGCGATGCTGCTCGACCGCGCGACGTCGCTCCCGACCTTGCCGGTGGTGCTCGATCAGATCAAGGAAGTGCTCATCGAGCAGGGCGAGATCGGAATCGTCTACATCGACATCGAACAGTTCGAAGCAGTCGAGGCGGAATACGGCTGGGCGTTTTTCGACGAGCTGCTGAGCCACGTCGGCCAGATCGCATCGGCCGAGGCGAAGGCGCGCTTCGCGAATCCGATCGTCACCTGCCATCGCGCCGGCGGCTCGAGCTTTTACGTTTTCTACGAAACGCGCGGGCAGGATCTGACGGCGGAGAACGCGTCGGAGCGCACCGCAAACGACCTGCGCCAGACGCTGATCGATACGACCCGCAAGCGATTCGCGCAGGTGCACGCCGAGGAGATCGGATTCTTCGTCGGCATGACACGCATCGACTACCGGCCGCAGATCCGCCTCGAACGGCAGCTTTACGCCGGGATGCGCGTCGCCGCCGACGCCGTGCGCGACGCCGAGCAGCAGCGGAAAAAGCAGCTTGTGCGCGAGTTGCGCGACATCATCCGCCGCAAGCGGGTGACGACGCTCTTCCAGCCCATCGTCTGGGCCAAAGACCTCACGATCTTCGGCTACGAGATTCTGACGCGCGGTCCCGCCGGCTCGTCGTTCCGCAATTCCGACATGCTGTTCTCCTTCGCACGCGAAGCGAAGCTCGCCTGGGCGCTGGAAGCGATCGCGCTCGAAGGTGCGCTCAAACGTCTGCAGCAGGTCGACCTCGGCGACCGCAAGTTCCTGCTCAATCTCGAAGCGGAGATGTTCGAGGAGTCGGAGTTCCGGATTCACGAGATGGTCTCGTACTTTGCCGAACATCGCGGGAACTTCGTCTTCGAGCTGACCGAGCGCGCGGCGATCGAGGATTACGCGCAGTTCCGCGAGCTGCTCGACGAGTTTCGCAAAAAGGGGATCGAGGTCGCGATCGACGACGCCGGGTCCGGCTACGCGTCGCTCGAAGCGATCGCCGCGCTGGCGCCCGACTATCTGAAGATCACCAAGAGCCTCGTCTCCACGCTCGCCGACGAGCCGATCAAGCAGGATCTGGTGAAGATGCTGGTGGAGCTCGGCGGTAAAGTCGGCGCAAAGACGCTGGCCGAAGGCATCGAAACCGAGGAAGAGTACGTAGCCTGTCGCGACCTCGGCATCGACCTGATCCAGGGCTACTACTTCGCCCACCCCCAGGAAGACGTCCACCTCGGCAACGCCGAAGTCGCCGCCTCCGTCGCCGCAAGAACCGCGGCGCTCGCAAACGCGTAATTCGACGCGACGAGTCATTCGCGAATTGCGAAGCAGGTGATTCGTGCACGCGAACTTCGCTGGAGCGACGGCTTGTCGTTTCCGTCGTGAAATGCACGCCGTTTAGTGGAGCGGCGGGCTTTAGCCCGCCGA
>DASVUA010000764.1:0-4250 GCA_036387295.1 Thermoanaerobaculia bacterium
CCTCGCTGGCGGCGAACCGAACGACCGCTTCCGTCTCGTGGTCAGCGACGTCGACGGCGACGTCCTCGGCTCCGCCTGCAGCACGACGTGGGAGCTCGGCTACAAGACCGCCTCGTTCGGCTTCGGCGGCGGCACCACGCCGCGCGCGATCAACGGCTTTGACTTCTGGTCGTACGGCACGCCGAACGGCACCGTGGTCGGCTACATCGACGGCCTGACGATGACCGCGTCGTCTCCCGCGCCGCTGCAGGTGAGCATCACCGGCTCCGCAACCGCGTGCTCCGGCGGGACGACCTCATTGACCGCGACTGCGAGCGGCGGAAGCGGAAGCATCAGCTCCTACACGTGGCGCGATGCCTCGAGCACCGTGGTCGGCAACGCCTCGACCTTTGAGGCCGCGCCGGGCTCGTACACCGTGACGGTGACGGACACCGAATGCGGAAGCGCGGTCTCCTCCGAGTTCGTCGTCGGCACCTATCCTCCCCTCGGCGCGACCATCACCGGCACGACCGACGTCTGCTTCGGACAGACCACCACGCTCACCGCGAACGCGAGCGGCGGCAGCGGGACGATCAGCGGCTACACCTGGCGCGACGCGTCGAACACCATCGTCGGGACCGCCTCGACGCTCGTCGCCGGAGTCGGCACGTACACTGTCACGATCACCGACGCCGAATGCGGCTCGCAGACGTCGGCGCCGGTGACGGTCCAGAAGACGTGCAACGCGACGCCGGTCGTGACGTGGAACGATCCGGCGGACATCACGTACGGCACGCCGCTCAGCGCGACGCAGCTCAACGCGACCGCCAATGTGGCGGGCACGTTCACCTACACACCCGTCGCCGGAACGGTCCTCAACGCCGGTGCGAATCAGGTGCTGTCGGTCGATTTCGCGCCGAGCGATTCGGCGAACTACGACCCGGTCAATGGAACGACCGTGCAGATCAACGTGCTGCAGGCGACGCCTGTCGTGACGGTGAGCGGCGGTCCGTTCGTCTACGACGGGACGCAGCACTCCGCGACGGTCACGGCGCGCGACGCGAACGGCAATGACGTCAGCGGCTCGTTCGTCATCACGTACGACGGCGATACGACAGCGCCGGCGAATGCCGGGACGTACGCGGTCGTGGCGACGTTCACGAGCAATGACCAGAACTTTAAACCGGCGACCGGCAACGGCACGCTCACGATCGGCAAAGCGACGCCGGTCGTGACGTGGAAGGATCCGGCGAACATCGTCTACGGCACGCCGCTCAGCGCGACCCAGCTCAACGCAACCGCGAACGTACCGGGCTCGTTCACCTACACGCCCGCTTCCGGAACGGTGCTGAACGCAGGCGCGAATCAGACCCTCTCCGTCGACTTTGTGCCGGACGACACCAACTACAAAAACGTGAACGGCACGACCGTCAGCATCACCGTCACTCCGGCCACGCCGGTGGTGACGGTGACCGGAGGGACGGTTCCGTACGACGGCTCTCCGCATGGCGCGAGCGCGGTCGCGCGCGATGCGAGCAACAACGTGGTCAGCGGCACGTTCGCCATCACATACGACGGCAGCACGACCGTGCCGGTGAACGCGGGCACGTACGCGGTGCTCGCGAACTTTACGAGCAGCGATCCGAACTTCGCGAACGCGAGCGGCAACGGCACGCTCACCATCACCAAAGCGACGCCGGTCGTGACGTGGAGCGATCCTGCCGCCATCTTCTATGGCACGCCCCTCACGGCAACGCAGCTCAACGCCACCGCGAACACCGCCGGCACGTTCAGCTACACGCCGCCGGCCGGGACCGTGCTCAATGCCGGTGCGAATCAGACGCTGTCGGTGGATTTCACACCTTCCGATTCGACCAACTACCACCCGGTGAACGGGACCACCGTGCAGATCGACGTGCTGCAGGCGACGCCGGTCGTCACCGTGAGCGGCGGTCCGTTCGTCTACGACGGCACGCAGCATTCCGCGTCGGCGACCGCGCGCGACGCGAACGGCGACGACGTGAGCGGCTCGATCGCGATCACGTACGACGGCAGCACCACTGCTCCGACGAATGCCGGCACGTACGCGGTGGTGGCGACGTTCACCAGCAGCAATCCGAACTTTAAGAACGCGAGCGGCAACGGCACGCTCACGATCGGCAAAGCGACCCCCGTCGTCACCGTGACGGCCGGCACGTTCGTCTACGACGGCACGCCGCACCCCGCGACTGCAGTCGCCCGCGACGCGAACGGCAGCGAGATCAGCGGCACGTTCGCGATCACGTACGACGGCAGCACGACTGCTCCGACGAATGCCGGCACGTACGCGGTGGTGGCGACGTTTACCAGCAGCAATCCGAACTTCACGAACGCCACCGGCAACGGGACGCTCACCATCACCAAAGCGACGCCCGTCGTGAGCTGGAGCGATCCCGCGGACATCGTCTACGGCACGCCTCTGTCGGCGTCGCAGCTCAATGCCACCGCAAACGTTGCGGGCACGTTCACCTACACGCCGGCCGCGGGAACAGTGCTGAACGCCGGTGCGAATCAGACGCTCTCGGTGCACTTTGCGCCGGCTGATTCGCAGAACTACGACCTCGTCAACGGAACCGTCGTGCACATCGACGTGCTGCAGGCGACGCCCGTCGTCACCGTGACCGGCGGTCCGTTCGTTTACGACGGCGCGCAGCACACCGCCACCGCGGTCGCGCGCGACGCCAACGGCAATGAGATCAGCGGCACGTTCGTCATCACATACGACGGCAGCACCACTGCTCCGACGAACGCAGGCACGTACGCCGTCGTGGCGACGTTCACCAGCAGCGATCCGAACTTCACGAACGCGAGCGGAAACGGCTCGCTCACGATCACGAAAGCCACACCCATCGTGAGCTGGAGCCATCCGGCGGACATCGTCTACGGCACGCCGCTCTCGGCGACGCAGCTGAACGCCACCGCGAATGTCTCCGGCACGTTCACGTACACGCCCGCCGCGGGCACGATCCTCAACGCCGGTGCGAACCAGACGCTCTCCGTCGATTTCGCTCCGAACGACACCACCAACTACAACGCCGTGAACGGCACCACGGTCACGATCGACGTCAATCCGGCGGTACCGGTCGTGACGGTGACGGGCGGCACGTTCGTTTACGACGGCACGCCGCACGCCGCGACTGCAGTCGCCCGCGACGCGAACGGCAACGAGATCAGCGGCACGTTCGTCATCACGTACGACGGCCGCACCACTGCTCCGACCACCGCGGGGACGTACGCCGTGCTCGCCACCTTCACCAGCAGCAATCCGAACTTTGTAAACGCGAGCGGCACCGGCTCACTCGCCATCACCAAAGCCCCGTCCACCATCGCCATCACCGGCTCGATGCCGGACCCGCCGCAGGCCGGTCAGTCGACCACCATCTTCTTTACGGTCAGCCCCGCCAACGGCGGCGGACAGGTCACGATCTCGAACGGCACGAGCTCGTGCGTCACCGGCCGCGCAGGCGAGGGCTGCGCGCTCGTCTTCCCGTCGCCCGGCCAGATCACCGTGACGGCGACGTACTCCGGCGACGCGAATCACGACGGCAGCACCGCCTCCGAAGTGGTGACCGTCGTCGGCTCGACGTCCCCCGCCTCGGCCTCTCTCGAAGGCTCCACTACCATCTGCCCGAACTCCTCGGCCACGCTGCGCGTGACGCTCGAGGGAACGGCGCCGTGGCGCATCACCTGGTCCGACGGCACGATGGAGACGGCCTCCGAGCCGTTGTACATCCGCATCGTCGAGCCGTCACGCACCACCACCTACACGCTGGAGAGCGTGCGCGACGCGAATGGATGGGGATCCGTCAGCGGCACCGCGACCGTGACCGTCACCGACATTACCCGTCCCGTGATTACCACCAGCTCGGCGTTTGTCCTCGGACAGCGCGTCACCCTCACCGCCTCCTCGAACGGCACCTCGTTTCAGTGGTTCCACAACGGCGCCGAGATTGCTGGTCAGTCGACGTCACAGCTCGTCATCGAGGCACTCACCGAAGACGACTTCGGGACGTACACCGTGCGCGCGTCGCGCGACGGCTGCACGTCCGCGCTCTCCGCGGCATTCACCGTCGAGCTGACGTCGAACCCGACCAGCGAGTACGCGGTGCTGCCCGCGGTCGGCAACACGCCGGGCGATAACGGCTCGTACTTTCGCACGACAGTGCATCTCACCAACGCGACCGATGAGGAAGCGGAAGGGGAGATCACGTTCATCGATCCGAGCCTGCCGA
>DASVUA010000765.1:0-13141 GCA_036387295.1 Thermoanaerobaculia bacterium
GAAGACGAAGAGGCCGAGGACCGCGACCGCGGTGTACCAGTCCGGAAAGACGGCGAATGCGAGAAACGTCGGCGCCGCGGCGCTCAGCACCGCGCCGATGTACGGGATGAAGCGGAGCATGCCGGCGAGGACGCCCCACAGCGCGGCGTGCGGCACGTGCAACAGCCACAAACCGGCGCCGATCAAGAGGCCGAAACCGAAATTGAGCAGTGCGATCGTGAGCAGATAACGGCTGATGCGTTGCGAGGTCTCACCGATGGCCTGCGTCGTGACGGTGAGATGGGCGCGTCCCGCGACGCGCAACAATTTGTCGCGCAATTGCTCGCGATCGCGGAGAAAGAAGAAGACGACGACCACGACGAGAAACGTCGCCGCGACGCCTTCGACGGTCGGCGCGATCTCCTCGTAGCGTTCGCCGAGCGTCTTCCGCTCCGGAAGCACGCGCACTTTGAGGTCAGCGCGCTCGGGACGGTCGCGAACTTCGGCCACGCGTTGCAGCGTCCGCTCGACCACTTCGAGCGTACCGCCGCCGGTGCGGCGGAGGAAGCGCAGCTTGTCTTCGACGTTCTTGCTCGTCGCCGCGCTGGAGAGCTCTTTGGCCACGGCGCTGAACTGCTGGTAGATCCACCAGCCGCCGAAGCCGAGTGCGGCCGTCATGATGCCGAGGGAGAGGACGATCGCGCCCGAGCGGCGCAGGAACGTCCGCTCGAGCCGCACCACGATCGGCGTGAGCAGAAACGAGAAGAGCACCGCGAGCGCGACCGGCACCACGACAGGCCGCGCGAGATGCAGCACCGCGATGATGATGATGGTGCCGATGAGGATGCGCGCGTTCGACTGACGCCGGTCGGCGGTCCGTTTGTCGGCCTGCGGCTCAGGCTGCGGACGAGGGGGCATCCGCCGCATCGACAAGGTTCTGTCGAATTGATCGGTATCTTCGTCGTCGTAGGTCGGCACGCGTGGTTTAGTTTATCCCGAGCAGGGCGAGAGATCTCAGAGCAGCACCCGCGATGATCGTGCCAACCGAGACCTCTCGCTACCGACGGACCAACTGCTCGCGCGTTATTTTTTCCAGCGGAGAACCGGCTGCCGTGCCGCGCGCGCTTCGTCGAGACGGCGGACGGGCGTGGTGTGCGGCGCGCTGCGCACCAGTTCAGGACGCTCCTGCGCTTCGCCGGCGATGGCGATCATCGCTTCGATGAATGCGTCGAGCTCTTCCTTCGGCTCGCTCTCGGTCGGCTCGATCATCAGCGCGCCGGAGACGATCAGCGGAAAGTAAATCGTCGGCGGATGGAAGCCGTAATCCATCAGCCGTTTGGCGATGTCGAGCGTGTGCACGTCTTTCGGCGTCTGGTTCTTGTCCGAGAAAACGACTTCGTGCAGCGTCGGCGCGTCGTACGGCAGGTGGTAGTGGCCTTTGAGGCGCGTGCGGATGTAGTTCGCGTTCAGCACCGCGAGCTGCGCGATGCGGCGGAGGCCCGTGGGGCCCATCGAGCGCATGTACGTCAGTGCCCGCACGAGCACGTTGAAGTTGCCGTTGAACGCGCGCATGCGGCCGATCGAATCGGGATGGTTGAAGTCGAGACGGAACGTGCCGTCGTCGTTGCGCTCCACCGTCGGCGTCGGCACGAACGGCATCAGCGCCTCGCTCACACCGACCGGCCCAGCGCCAGGACCGCCGCCGCCGTGCGGCGTCGAGAAGGTCTTGTGCAGATTCGAATGGATGACGTCGATGCCCATGTCGCCGGGCCGCGCGATGCCGACGAAGGAGTTGAGATTCGCGCCGTCGCAGTAGAGATACGCACCCTTCGCGTGAAGGATGTCGGCCATCGCCTTGATCTCGGACTCGAACACGCCGAGGGTGTTCGGAACCGTGATCATCAGCGCCGCGACGTCTTCGGTGACCGCCGCTTCGAGGGTCGAGAGATCGACCGTGCCGCGATTGTTGGACTTCAGCTCGCGAATCTCGTAACCGGCGAATGCGGCCGAGGCGGGGTTGGTGCCGTGGGCGGAGTCGGGGATGAGGATGTACTTGCGCGCGTTGCCGGTCTTGGCCAGCGCCTTGTGCACCATGAGGATGCCGGTCAGCTCGCCGTGTGCGCCGGCGACCGGCTGCAGCGTGACGCGCGGCAGGCCGAAGATTTCCTTCAGCGTCTGCTCGAGGTGCCAGAGCAGTTCGAGATTGCCCTGCACCTGATGCTCGGGCTGCATCGGATGGGAGTGCGCGAAGCCGGGCGTGCGCGCGATCTCTTCGTTGATGCGCGGGTTGTGCTTCATGGTGCACGAGCCGAGTGGATAGAGGCCCGCGTCGATCGAGACGTTCAGTTTCGACAGGCGCGTGAAATGCCGGATGACGTCGACCTCCGAGACCTCGACTTCGTCTTTGATCTCGTCGCGGCGGAGCGCGGCGGGCAGCAGCTCTTCGAGTGACGCTTCCGGCACGTCTAGCGCCGGCAGCTGGTAGCCGCGGCGCCCTTTCTTCGAGCGCTCGAAGATGAGCGGCTCGGTGGCCGACTTCTGCGCGACGTCTTTCTGTGCGGCTTCAGGTTCGAGGATTGAGGTCATAGGTGTCTTTCGGGCGCGCCGGAGCGCGTCCTATCTGCGCTCCCGCGCGATTGCGGCGCTGAGCGCGGCTGCGAACTGGTCGAGCTGCTCGCGCGTGTTCAACTCGGTGACGGCGACGAGGAAATCGCGCTCCTGCCCGTCGAAAAACTCGCCCAGCGGAATGCCGCCGAGGATCTTTTCGTGCTCGAGGTCTTTGAGGATCTCGGCCGCGGGGAACGGCGTGCGGACGACGAACTCGTTGTACACAGGTCCGCTGTACGGCAACTCGACCGCGGAGATGGCGTTCAGTTTCGTCCGGAGATAGGCGGCTTTCTGCGCGCATTGCAGCGCCACTTCGCGCAGCCCTTCTTTGCCCATCAGCGAGAGGTACATGTTCGCGGCGAGCGCGATCAATGCTTCGTTGGTGCAGATGTTCGACGTCGCCTTGCCGCGGCGGATGTGCTGTTCGCGCGTGGCGAGCGTGAGCACGTAGGCGCGCTTGCCGTCGACGTCGACAGTTTCGCCGACCAGGCGTCCCGGCATGTGGCGCTTCAATGCTTCTTTGACGACCATGAAGCCGACGTACGGACCGCCGAACTGCGTCGGGATGCCCCACGCCTGTCCTTCGCCGACGCAGATCTCGAAGCCGTGCTGGCCGGGAGGCGTGACGAGTCCGAACGACGTCGCTTCCGCGACGACGGCGATCTTGGTGATCGTGCCGGCGACCTGCGCCACGGCGTCGTAATCTTCGAGCACGCCGAGGAAGTTGGGCGACTGCACCGCGATCGCGAACGCGTCGGCGCTCGCCGTGCGGAGCTCTTCGAGGTCGATCCGTCCGTCCGCGCCCCAGCCGACTTCGACGATCTCGAGGCCGAGGTTCTGGACGTACGTGCGCACGGTCTGCAGATAGTGCGGGTGAATCGATTTCGCGAGAACGACTTTGGTCTTGCCTTTGACCAGGCGCTCGGCGAGCAGGACTGCTTCACACAAGGCGGTGGAGCCGTCGTACAGCGAGGCGTTGGCGACGTCGAGGCCGGTCAGCAGGCACTGGTGCGTCTGATATTCAAAGATGGCCTGCAGCGTTCCCTGCGACACCTCGGGTTGATACGGCGTGTACGAGGTGAGGAACTCCGACCGCGTGAGAAGCTGGTCGATCATCGCCGGCTGGTAGTGCGAATAGGCGCCGCCGCCGAGGAACGAGACGTGGTCGACCGGCGTCACGTTGCGAGCCGCGAGGCCGCGGAACCAGCGGCGCGACTCGATCTCCGACCAGGGGCCGGGGATGTCGAGCAGCCCGCTCAGCTTCACGTTTTCCGGAATCGTGTCGAACAGGCGGTCGATCGAATCGACGCCGACGACTTCGAGCATTTCCCGGATGTCTTCGCCGGCGTTCGGAATGTACCGGTGGGAGTTGGAGGGGTCGGAAGGATCGGGAAGGCTCATAGATTTGGGATTGAAGATTGCGGATTGAGGAGGATGAGAACTGAGGGTGTTAATGAGGATCGAGAATGACTCACGTAATTCTCAATCCCTAAACCTCAATCCGAACTCCTCAGTGCCCGCTCTCTTTCTCGATGTACTCGTCGTACTCTTCGGCCGTCATCAGCTCGTCGATCTCGGTGGGATCGCTGAGGCGGATGCGGATCATCCAGCCATCGCCGTAGGAATCGGTGTTGACGAGGGCGGGATTGTCAGCCAGCGCTTCGTTGATCTCGATGACTTCGCCCGACACGGGCGAGAACAACTCTGAAACCGCTTTCACCGACTCGATGCTTCCCAGTTCGTCGGCGGCCTCGAGCTCGCTGCCGACCTGCGGCAGTTCGACGAACACGACGTCGCCGAGCTCTTTCTGGGCGTAATCGGTGATGCCGATCGTGGCGACATTGCCCTCGACGTGGACGTATTCGTGGCTCTTCGCGTAGCGGTTGTCTTCGGGGGTGCTCATGGCGTTTATCTCCTTGCGCCGCGATCGCTGCTCGCCGCGATCGTCGGGACGACGCGCTGCGTCATTTGGCTCGTTTGTAGAACGGGGTCGGGATGACGCGCGCCCGGGTCTCTTTTCCGCGAATCATCACCAGAAACTCGCTGCCCGGGGCCGACTTGTCGAGCGGAAGATAAGCGAGTCCGATCGCTTTTTTCAACGTCGGCGAGTGCGTGCCGGAAGTGACGACGCCGATCTCTTCTTTGCCGTCGACGATCGGGTAGCCGTGGCGTGCGATGCCGCGATCGACCATCTCGAATCCGACGAGCTTGCGCCGCGGCCCTTCGGATTTTTCGCGCTGGAGGACGTCGCGTCCGGCAAAGTCGCCCTTCTCCAGCTTCACGATCCAGCCGAGATCGGCCTCGATCGGGGTGGTGGTGTCGTCGATGTCGTTGCCGTAGAGCGCCATCTTCGCTTCGAGGCGCAGCGTGTCGCGCGCGCCGAGGCCGGCCGGTTTCGCTCCCGCTTCGACGAGCTTCTTCGCGATGCGCGGCGCGTGTTCAGGCGAAACGTACACCTCGAACCCGTCCTCACCCGTGTAGCCGGTGCGCGACACGATCGACGGCGCGCCGTCGACGCTCCCCTGCGCGAAGCGGTAGTACTTGATCTCGGCGAGCTGCAGGTCGGTGAGCGGCTGCAGCAGCCGCTCGGCGTTCGGACCCTGCAGCGCGAGCTGCGCGTAATCGCGGCTCACGTTGCGCACTTCGGCGTCGAGCCCGCCGGCCGCTTGCTGCAGCCACTCGAAGTCCTTGTCGGTGTTCGACGCGTTCACGACGACGAAGTAGTCGTCGGTGGCGATCTGATAGATGAGGATGTCGTCGACGAACGTCGCGTTCGGATAGAGCAGGCCGTTGTAATGGGCGACGCCGTCCTTCAGCTTCGTGACGTCGTTGCAGGTCGCGCGCTGGAGCAGCTCCAGCGCCTGCGGACCGCGGACCGTGAGCTCGCCCATGTGCGAGACGTCGAAGAGGCCGACGTTCGTCCGCACCGCTTCATGCTCTTCGAGGATGCCGCTGTACTGAACCGGCAGCTCCCAGCCGCCGAAGTCGACCATCTTTCCGCCGAGCTCTTTGTGGAGCTGGTTGAGCGGGGTGGTTTTCAGGGGTGTGTTTGCGTGCGTTTCGTCAGCCATCGCGGCACGACGCTAGCACAAAACGGGAAGCGCGGCGCGCGCGGCGGCCGCCGCGTCAGCGAGCCCATGGATCGAGCGCGCGAAACGCCTCGCGGATCTGCGCATCGCTCAATTTGTCGAGCTCGTGCACGTCGAAGCGCTTCCCGAGCTCCGTCACGATCTTCTCGTTCGCCTTTCCGTGCGGCGAGTCGCCGCCGATCGTGTCGCCGACGATGCTCGACAGCGAATCGCGCGCGGCCGTTTCGCTGAGTGCAACCTGCGACAGCTTCGCCCGGTATTCGAGCTCCCACGCATCGAACTTCTCCCCTGACGCGGCGTCGATCGCGTGACGCCCTTCGTGCAGCACGACCGAGTAATCGAGCTCCTCCCGCTCGACGCGCGAGAGAAACGCCTCGCGCGTTTTCGTCTCCGCGAGCACGCGCGTGAGGTACTGGAGATGCAGGCGTCTCGAGAGGCCGTCCATCGTCCGCGCTTCGCTCTTCTTCACGTATTTGGCGTGCTGCTCCGGATCGGTGATCTGCTGCCAGTTCGCCAGCGGGCCGTCGGCGTACATCGGCCGAATCTGATAGATCTCTTCCGCCGTGCCCCAGCCGCCGTCGCCGCTGCGGCCATCGGTACGCCACGTCTGGAAGCCGTTCGAGACCATGGAATCGAGCACGATGAAACGCACCGTGCCGCGGCGTCCGTACTGCTCGATCGAAAACTCGCGATCGATGACTTTGTGGCCAAAGTGCGTGTCGTGAAAGCCGGCCGTTTTGCCGAGCACGAGATGTCCGCCGTACTGCCGTCGCATGGCGTCGAGCGCGTCGTCGAACGAGAGTTTCGGCCAGATCGTTTTGAGCTCGCGCGCAATCCCCTTTCGCAACGCGCCGCGGCTGTCGTGACCGAGGGCGATCTGCCGGTAATGCTCGTTCGCGAGATTCTCGATGCGCTTCAGCATCGCCGCGTACCGCGCCACATCCGATTGCGGCGCGAGCAGCGCCGCCTCGTCGAAGAAGCGAATGCCGGCGAGCGCGCGCGACAGCGCCGCGTCGTCCTGCGCCTTCGCGAGCTCCGCGTATGCGCCGGCGATGAGATGCGGCGGCGCGCTGTACGGCGACACGTGATAGTAGCCGTCGATGCCTTCCATCATCGCGGCGCGATCGCGCGTCAGTACGCCGGCTCGCGCGAGCATGCGCGTCGTCGTCAGGCGAGGGCCTTCGGCAGCGATCACCTCGCGGACCGACGCGATCACTTCGCCCAGCCGCGTGCGCGTTTCGAGCAGCACGCGTGCACGCGCGATCACCACTCTGCGCCGGTCGGCCTTCGTCGCCGCCACGCGATCGGCGCTCGCCACCTGCGCCAGCGCTTCGTCGAAGCGGCGCTGCTCGAGCGCGATGCGCGCGAGCTCGAGATGCGCGTCGTAGGTATCGAGGCGCGACAACCGCGCGCGCGCCGCGTCGAAATCGCGATCGACACGCCACGCGATGTTCGCCACCCGCACTTCCGCTTCCGGCGAACCGTCGCTCGTCCGGTCGAACATCGGAGGCGCTCCGCCGCCGCACATCACGAGCAGGAGCGAAAGAAGCGGCACGAGTGGTTTCATGCTGCGAGAGTACGGACCGGCAGCGCTCGGGATCTTGTACGGAATCAACGTTCTGGAACGCGCTTAACCGCGCGCCGGTATGCGGCGGGCGCGACGCCGACGGCACGCGTGAATGCGCGCGTGAAATGGCTCTGATCGGCGAACCCGGCCTCCGAGGCGACGACCGGCAACGCCACGCCGGCGGCGATCCGTTCGCGCGCATAGGCGATGCGCAACTGCCGCACGTATTCGCCCACCGTCACATCGAAATGCTGCCGGAATGCGCGTGCGAGCGACACCGGATGCACGCCCACTTCGGCGGCAATCCCGACGAGCGCGATCCTCTCCTGGAAGTTGCGCTCGACGATCGCGCGCGCTTCGTCGAGCCACGCCGGCAGCCGCTTCGACGTGTCGTTCCGGCGCGACAGGACGCCGAACAATTCGAGCATCAGTCCTTCCACGACGAGCGAGGTCGCGGCATCAGCGCGCCGCAATTCGGCGGCAGCGCGCTCTCCGATGTTCGCGATGGCCGCGTCGGCGATCACGCCACCGCGCGCGAGCACGTGCGCCGCGTCGCCGAGACGTCTCGCGAAGGCACTTCCCACGGCGATGTTGAGACAGCGCGCGCGCCCCGCGATGAAGTCGTTCTCGTGCGCTTCGCCATGCGCGTGCACGACCAGGGTGCGCGCCGTGCAGGTGCGCGTCTCGCTCTCGACCCGCTCACGGTAGCCGCCGCCGAGGACGAACGTGAGGTACGCCTCTTCGTGACTGTGCCGCGGCAGAAACGCGCCGCGCGCATACGAGGTCTCGGACAGCAGCAGGTCGTTCCACTCCCCTGCCGCAACGGCGCGCCCGAAGAATTCGCCGCGCTTGAGCGTGATGGCCATGTGTGCAGTGTACGGCCGCGGTGCTACGCTGTTTTGGTTGTCGGTGAGGGAGGGACGGGCGTGACGAACGAAATCGGTGAGTTTCTCGACTATCTGACGTACGAGCGGAACGTGTCGGGGAACACGGTCGCGGCGTATCGCGACGATCTCGAATCGTTCGTGAAGTTCCTCTGCAACGACTACTTCAACATGGGGCGCGATCAGCTCGACATGAGCCGCGTCGACCACCTCACCATCCGTTCGTATCTCGCTTCGCTGTCGCGGCGCAAACTGAGCCGCGCGACGGTGGCGCGGCATCTCTCCGCGCTGCGCTCGTTTTTCAAGCACCTGGTGCGCGAAGGGAAAGTCGAAGCGAATCCGGCGCGCAGCGTCTCGACGCCGAAGCGCGAAAAACATCTGCCGGCGGTAATGCAGACATCCGACGTCGCGCTGTTGCTCGAGCAGCCCGACACGTCGACCACCCTCGGCCTGCGCGACGCGGCATTTCTCGAGTTGCTCTACGCCTCGGGGCTGCGCATCGGCGAGCTGACCGGCATCGATATCGACGACGTCGAGCTCCGTTCGCGGCTGGTGAAAGTGCACGGCAAGGGCTCGAAAGAGCGCATCGTGCCGTTCGGCTCGAAAGCCGAGGCGGCGCTGCGGGCGTGGCTCGCGGTGCGGGGCGAAGTAGTGACTGACATCGAAGAGCAGGCGTTCTTCGTCAACTATCGCGGCAAGCGCATCACGACGCGCAGCGTGCGCCGGCTGTTCGACACCTATCTGCAGCAGGCCGCATTGCGCGCCGGAATTTCGCCGCACACGATGCGTCACTCATTCGCGACGCACTTATTGAACGCCGGCGCCGATCTGCGCGGCATTCAGGAGCTCCTCGGCCACGCGTCGCTCTCGACGACGCAAAAGTACACGCACCTGAACGACTGGCAGCTCATCGCCGTGTACAAGAAAGCGCACCCGCGGGCGTGACAGGGAGACGGCCGGGGCGTCGTCCCTCGTCATAAACTAGCGCGCAGTGATCCGCGCGATCGTCCACCATGGTTTCCTCGGCGAAGCCATCGAATACTTTGCCGTCGTCGTCGGGCCCGACGTCGACAAGCGCTTCTTCTTCGAGCAGATCAGCGCTGCGCGCGGCGACGTGGTGCGCTACTTCGGCGGCAATTCCGAGATCGTGCTCAACCCGGAAGGGGTGCGGTTCCGCGGCAACGGCGGGATTTTCGGCGAGTACATGTTCGGCGGGCATCTGCCGGTGGGCGATCTGCTCAACGAACAGGTGGTGAACCGGCTCGCGCTGTTCGGCACTAGCATCGATCCGAAGTCGCACGAGCTCCGCTTCACCGACAACACCGGCGGCTTCGAAATGTGGGAGAACCTTTTCCTGCAGGGAAACGCCGTCGCGAACTACTTTTTCTTCGTCGATGACCGCAAGCGCTACAAAGATCTCGGCGACCGGCAGGAGGCGACGCTCAAGACCGCCGGTAAGCTGCTCAAACGCTCGCGCCGCGTCGGCGCCGGCAACTTTCTCGCGCTCGCGCACGAGCTGCTCGAAGCGTTGAACGAGCCGGAATCGACGCTCGTCGTGCTGCGCGTCGTGCATCGCGCGAATCAGCGGCTGGCCGACGCCTGTCAGCATGCGTACGCCACGACGCAGTCGCTGGCCGAAGTGCCGAGCGAAGACTTCGGCCCCATCGAGCCGTACCAGCGCGAACGGATTCAGATCGACGTCATCTACCGCCATCCCGACAACCAGCAGCTGATCGACGAGTACAAACGCATTCTCGCGTCGTGCTCGGGCACCACGATCGACTCGTCTGCGCGCGCGCGGCTGATGCGCCTTCGCACGCTTTCGCTGCGCAATGAAGTGCCGCTCTCGATCTTCGACACGCTCGAAGAGATCGTGCTGCAGGAGCCGCGTGCGGTGGTGCGCAAGGAAGACGAGCCCGATTACATCCAGTCGACGCGCGAGATCCTCGGCGGCTTCCTGCTCGGCCGCAACATCACGCGCAAGCTCTCGTCGCTCGACCTCGTGCAGCTGATGGAGAACAAGCAGCGCGCCGCGGCGAATCGCGATCAGACCTTCGAGGAAGTGCTGCTCGAAACAGGACGCCTCATCGACGAGATCGGCCGCGAGGAAGAAGACTTCGAGCGCCTCGAATCGTTCGGAGAACTGGTGACGCTGTTCGATCGCATCGATCACACGACGACGCTCATCAACAAGCTCGCCTTCATGGACGACGTCGAGCTGACGCAGGAACAGGTGCGCTCGCTCCTCGGTAACATGCAGGTGTTCGAGAAGCTGCGCCGCGGCCTCTTCGAACAGCTCTTCATCAACCCGGTGGTGAACAACGAATACGCGCTCGCGTACGGCAAGAAGAAGCTCTACGCGCTGACGCTCGGGATGATCTCGATCGAGAACAACGAAGAGTCGATCGCCGGCGTTGTGGATTCGATCACGACGCTGAACCGCCACGAGCGGGCCTACTTTGCGGCGTACAACCTCGCGCGGCGGCGCATGGCGAACTTCTATCTCGAGCTGAATACCGCCGAAGGGCGCGACACGTTCCGCCGCGAGATCCGCGCCGAGATTGCACACGATCCCGAACAGCGCGAGCTCAACGAAGTCATGACGGAAGGTTTGCTCGAGGAAGTGATCACGAAGATCCGGCTCGAAGCCTTCTACATCAACCAGCTCCTGCCGCGCATCGTCGACGAACAGGACTCGCGCCTGCGCAACGACTTTCTCTCCAACTCCGGCCTCGACCGCTTCCAGATCGAAGAGCTCGAGAGCGAATACTTCGAGATGCGCGCGTTCCCGCCGCAGTTGCTGGACGCGATTCAACGGCCGGCGTGAGTTGGGTTTCGGTTGTAGGTTGTCGGTTGTCAGTTGTCTGCGATGTGTCGCCCGGGCGCAGAAGTGCAGACAACCGACAACAGACAACAGACAACTGACAACCTACAACCGCCCCACTGACAACCTTCTTGCATGACGAACCGCCTCGCCAACGAGACCTCCCCCTACCTCCTCCAGCACGCGCACAACCCGGTGGACTGGTATCCGTGGGGCGATGAAGCCTTCGCCAAAGCGCGCGAGGAAGACCGGCCGGTCTTTCTTTCGATCGGCTACTCGGCGTGTCACTGGTGCCACGTCATGGAGCGGGAGTCGTTCGAAGACGCGACGATCGCGCTGATCCTCAACGAGGATTTCGTCTCGATCAAAGTCGATCGCGAGGAGCGGCCGGACGTCGATTCGATCTACATGAGCGCGGTGCAGATGATGACCGGCCATGGCGGCTGGCCGATGTCGATGTTCCTCACGCCGGACGGCAAGCCGTTCTTTGCCGGAACGTATTTTCCGCCGGAGGATCGCCACGGCATGCCGAGCTTTCAACGCGTGCTCGAGCATGTGGTGAACGTCTACCGGTCGCGGCGCGCGGAAGTGGAAGAGGCTTCGAACGAGGTGCAGACCGCGCTCGCGAATCAACTGCGCGTGCGTGGAAAAGCGAGCCCGCTCGAGCATCGTGCGCTCGAAGCGGCAGCGACGCGCATCGTGTCGAACTACGACCGCGTGCACGGCGGATTCGGCGGTGCGCCAAAGTTTCCGCCGTCGATGACGCTCGACTTTCTGATGCAGGTCGCGCATCGCACGAACGACGTGCAACTGCGCGCGATGATCGTCGAGACGCTCACGAAAATGGCGCGCGGCGGCATCTACGATCAGATCGGCGGCGGCTTCCATCGCTATTCGGTCGACGCACGCTGGCTGGTGCCGCATTTCGAAAAGATGCTCTACGACAACGCTCTGCTCGCGCGGCTCTACACGCGTGCGTGGCAGTGGACAAAAGAGCCGCTGTTCGCACAAATCGCGAACGAGATCCTCGGCTTCGTGCTGCGCGAGATGACGTCGCCCGAAGGGGCGTTCTACGCGACATTCGACGCCGACTCGGAAGGGGAAGAGGGAAAGTTCTACGTCTGGACGCGCGCCGAGGTGATGGAGCTTCTGGGGGATGACGACGGACGCGCGTTCTGCGCGCTGTACGACATCACGGACGGCGGGAACTGGGAAGGACACAACATCCCGAACGTCCCGCGCGAGCCGGAGCGCGTCGCCGCCGACCTCGGCCTCACCGCCGAGCAACTGGCCGAGATCGCGGCGCGCGGCAAGTGCAAGCTGTACGGCGCGCGTGCGAAGCGCGTCTGGCCGGGTCGCGACGAGAAACAGCTCGCCAGCTGGAACGGCTGGATGCTCGCCGCGTTCGCCGAGGCGGCGCTCGCATTCGACAAAGAGGCGTATCGCGAAGCAGTGCGGCGCAACGCCGGCTTTCTGCTGACGCGCATCGACGAGCAGGGGCGGCTCACGCGCCACGCGAAGATCAGCGGCTTGCTCGAGGATTACGCCGGCGTAGCGTGGGGACTCACGCTCGCGTACGAAGCGACGCACGAGCGCCGCTTTCTCGACGGCGCGAAAACGCTCGCCGATCAGATCCTGGCCCGCTTCCAGGACGAACAAAACGGCGGCTTCTTCGACACGCCGGTCGATCACGAGAAACTGATCACGCGGCCAAAGGATCTGTTCGACAACGCCACGCCCTCAGCCACGTCTGTCACCTGCGACGTGCTGTTGCGGCTCGCACTGCTGTACGGCGACGAGAGCTACGCCCGCGTCGCCACGTCAGCGCTCGAATCGGTGTGGCCGGTCGCCGAAAAGTACCCGTCCGGCTTCGGCCTGCTGCTCGGCGTCGCCGAATGGCGAGCCGGCCAGCCAAAAGAAATCGCCCTCACCGGCGACTTCGACGCGTTGCGCCGCGTCGTCGGTGAAACCTACATCCCGCACCGCGTCCTGGTCGCCGGCCACGATTCCGCCGAATTGCCCCTCATGACCCACCGCCCCCCTGAAAAAACCCTCGCCTACGTCTGCGTCGGCTACGCCTGCGAAGAACCCACCGCAAGTCCCGAATGGCTGCGCGAGCTCCTGGGAGGTGCGGCGTCTAGTGCGTAGCGCACAACCACGTCTCCGCGCCGTTCCACCGCTCGGCATGACG
>DASVUA010000766.1:0-5559 GCA_036387295.1 Thermoanaerobaculia bacterium
GCTGATCAACAGCCGGCGGGCTGAGAGCCCGCCGCTCCACCAGGACCGAACCGTTGGTTACTCAAACGCCCGCGATGCTGACGTTTTCGAAGACCAGCGTCGGCGTTCTGCTCGAGGAGTAGGGGAATGGGTCGTTGCCGATTGCGACGAGTTTCTTCCAGAGCTCGAGGTGATTGCCGGCGAGGTTCATCTCTGCGACCGGTTCGGCGCGAACGCCGTTGCGGACGCGGAAGCCGATGACGCCGAGGGAGAAATCGCCTGTGCCGCTGTTCGAATTGCCGCCGATGAAGCTCGTGATGAGCAGCGCGTCTTTCGCGTCGGCGAGCAGCTCTTTCTGGCTCTTCGAACCGGCGCGCCAGGAGAGATTCGACATCGAGCCGGAAGTCGGCTCCATCTTCAATTTGCGGCCGTAATACGTGTCGATGAAAAAGCTCTTCAACACGCCGTCGACGAAGATCGCGCGCGGCTTTGCGGCGATTCCTTCGTTGTCGAAGCGGCGCGAGGCGAAGCCTTTCGGGACGAGCGGATCGTCGGTCAGCGAGAGGAGCGGGCTCGCGACCTGCTGCCCGAGTTTTCCTTCGAAAAACGAACGCTTCTGCTGCAGGTTTGCCGCGGACAATCCGGCGCCGAGCATCGACAGGAGCCGCCCGGCGGCGCGGTTGTCGACGATGACCGTCATCTCCGCGCTCTCACCTTTTTTCGATCCGAGGCGCTCGAGCGTGCGCTGTGCCGCGCGGGTGCCTATTGCCGCCGGATCCCCGACCGAGCCCCAGAATCGCGAGCCTGCATAGTCGTACTCCTCGGGGCGGCGGCCGTCGTCATCCTTCGCGCTCACGTCGCACGACAGGAAAAACGAAGTGCCGCGGCTCGCGCCGGCGAATCCGTTCGACGTCACCATCCAGTTTTCGACCAGATTCGAAGAGAAGGAAGCCGTGGCGCTGAGGATCGCCTCGTTGCCTTTCACCGCGCGCGCCGCGTCGTAAACCGTCTTCGCCGCGTTGCGCCCTTCCTCCGCCGTGACCTCGGCGTACTTTGGATCTTCGAGCTGCAGATCGGCGTTCGTCTGCCCTTTGTACAGTTCCGAGTCCGGCAGACCGCGGAACGGATCGGGCGCGATCGCCTTCGCGACGGCGATCGAGTCGCCGATGAACGTTTTCAGCGCGTCGGGACGCAGATCGCTCGTCGAGACGGTCGAATAGCGGCCGTCGACGAAGAGCTGGAGGTTCATGCGGCGCGTGGTCGATTCCGAGATGTTCTCCACGCTGCCGGCCCGATAGCTGAGCGTCACGTCGCGCACGCGCGATGCGCGTGCCGACACCTCTTTCGCGCCGCCTTTCCGCGCGATCTCGATGCACGACTGCGCGATGGCGAGCATGTCCTCGTCACTGGTTTTCGTGGTTGTCTTCGCCATCGCTCAGCCCTTCTTCTCCGTCCGTCCGCCGACGGTGATCGACGAAACGCGCACGGTCGGCAAACCTTGCGACACCGGCACGGCCTGCCCGTCCTTGCCGCACGTCCAGCCGCCTTCATCGATCTTCAGATCGTCGCCGACCATGTCGATCAGCTCGAGCACTTTCGGACCGTTGCCGATGATGTTCACGTCCTTGATCGGCCGCGTGAGCTTGCCGTCTTCAATGAGGTAACCGTTCTTCACGTAGAACGTGAAATCGCCCGCGCCGATGTTCACTTCGCCGTTGGTGAACTGCTCGCAGAAGATCCCCTTTTTCACCGAGGCGATCATCTCCGCCGGTTTGTGCGGGCCGGGGAGCATGTACGTCGAGCGCATGCGCGGCATCGGCGCGTACTCGTAACCCTGGCGGCGACCGTTGCCGGTCGGCTTGACGCCGTAGTGTTTCGCGGAGATCGAGTCGTGCAGGTAGCTGGTGAGCGTGCCGTTCTGCACGAGCATCGTCTTGCCGACGGCGTTGCCTTCGTCGTCGACGTTGATCGCGCCGCGTGCACCTTCCTGCGTCCCTTCGTCGACGATGCTGACGAACGGCTTCGCGACCTGCTTGCCGATCTTGTCGGAAAAGATCGAAGTGTTCTTCCGATTGAAATCCGCTTCCATGCCGTGGCCGATCGCCTCGTGCAGGAGGATGCCGGCAGCACCGGCGGCCATGACCACCGGCATCTCGCCGGCGGGCGGCTGCACGGCGTCGAACAGGATCATCGTCTTGCCGACGACGTCGCGCACCATGCTGTCGAGGCGCTGCGGCGTGTAGTAGCCGATGTCGGCGCGTGCGGCGCGATTGCCGCTGTTGTTTTCGCGGCGGCCGTCATGTTCCGCCACGACGTTGAGATAGAGCTGCGTCATCGGCTGCGCGTCTTCGACGATGCGGCCGGTGGAGTCGGCGACGAGGATCACGCTGCCCTGATCGGTCAGGCCGACGCTGACTTTCTTCACGCGCGGGTCGGCTTTGAACGCGCGCTCGTTGACGCCGTTCAGCACGCTCAGTTTCTGCGCCGGGCGAATGTCTTCCCACCGCACTTTCACCGGGTAGCGATTCGGTTTCCCTTCCATCACCTTGAAGCGCACGGGGCCGTCTTTGGCGGGGCCGTCAGCGATGGCGGCCGCGGTGAGGGCAGCGCGGCGCAGTCCTTCGGGGGTGATGTCCTCGGTGAAGCCGTAGCCGGTCTGGTCGGCGCGCAGCACACGCACGCCGACGCCGAGGGCCACGTTGCCTGACGCGCGATTCACGGCGCCGTCTTCCACCGCGAGTTGATTCGAGACGCGATGCTGGAAGAACACGTCCGCGTAATCGCCCCCCTTCGACATCGCCGCGGCGAGCGTGCTGCGGATGAGCTGCTCGGTCACGCCGAAGCGCCCGAAGTAGCCGACGCCGTCGGTGGGGCCTGTTTTCGCGAACGCGTGGGAGGCGGAGAAAAGATCGGAGAGTGCGACGGACGCCAGAGCGGCAGCTCCTGCCCCGATCACAGTACGGCGGGTGAGGCGCGATGATTCATCGGCCATGCGTGGTCCTCCTGCTCGAATGGTTTGGACTATGAAACGCCGGAACGGCCACAAAGTTTGGTCACGGACCGAAAACGTTTCATTTTCCGGCGCGTTTACCGGCGAGAGGGGTCAGGGCGCGGCGGGAGTGCGCACCGCTTCGAGCCGCGCGAGAACGGCGCGCTCCGCTTTTTCGAGGGCGCGCGTGTCGTTTCGCAGGTAGTACGAAAAGTTCGCGCCGAAGAAAAGCGAATTGAGCTCGAACGCGAGCTGGGCCGGATCGACGTCGGGGTCGAGATGCCCTTCCTCCTGCGCCATGCCGATCGCTTTCTCCAGCGCCCCAATCCAGTCGCCCATCAGCCGCGCCACGAAATCGCGCACCGCGCCGGGGCGGCTGTCGAACTCGAACGATGCCGCCGCGAAGAAACAGCCGCCGGGAAACACGCCGCGCCGCAGATAGGAGAGCCACGAATTGCAGATTGCGAGGAGGCGCGGATAGCCGCGCGGCGCCTGCAGGGCGGGGGCGAAGATTTCGGTGATGTAGCGCTGCGACGCCGCTTCGACCGTCGCGATCTGCAGCTCTTCCTTCGAGCCGAAATGCGCAAAGAGCCCGCTCTTCGACATCCCCAGCTCTTCGGCCAGACGCCCGATCGTCAGTCCCTCGAGCCCTTCGAGCGAGGCGACGTCCACCGCCCGCTCGAGAATGCTCTGCCGCGTCCGCTCACCTTTCATCGACGTGCATTATGCGCATGGTGAGCGCGCATCCGAACGGCCGAGGGGCGCGCTGTTCGCTCGCGGCACGCCTTCGGGCACATCGCATAGAATCCGCCTCCCCATGGCGAAGAAGCCCGAGACCGGCGAACGATTGATTGCCTCGAACAAGAAGGCGTTGCACGAGTACTTCATCGTGCAGAAGTTCGAGGCCGGCATCGTGCTCACCGGAACCGAGATGAAGTCGCTGCGCGCCGGGAAGGCGAATCTCAAGGACGCGTACGTGCTGCTCAAGAACGAAGAGGCGTATCTCTTCGGAGCGCACATCTCGCCGTACACGCACGGCAACCTGCAGAATCACGATCCCGAACGGACGCGAAAACTGCTGCTGAACCGCAAAGAGCTCGACAAGCTGTACAGCGAGACGGCGGAAAAGGGGCTGACCGTCGTCCCTCTGCGCCTCTACTTCAAAGGGAGCCGCGTGAAAGCCGAGATCGCCGTCGTGCGCGGCAAGAAGCAGTACGACAAGCGCGACACGGAGAAAGCCCGCGAGCTCGATCGCGAAGCCGCGCAGGCGATGAAAGAGCGGCGCTAGCCGCAGGCCGCCGGCACCCACTGTGGTACAGCAGCCACACTCCTGACCTAACAGAGCTACAGAAGTAGTACTTCTACCGAAGTGGCTGCCAAGGCTTAACTCGAGACAAGTCAGCAGTTTAGGTGACGAATGGCTGAATTCGGCTGAATGGCACTTCCCTCGCTCTAGGGAGCGGCAACATGTTCGTCCAGCGTCAGACCATCAAGTCCAACGTCAGCATCACCGGAATCGGCCTGCATTCCGGGATTTACACGACGGTCGAGCTTCAGCCTGCCGTCGCCGGCAGCGGCATCACGTTCGTCCGCGCCGACCTGCACGGCCTCCGCATCCCCGCCCTGCAGGCGTCGACCACCGCTCTCGAGTACGCGACCACCGTCGGCAAAGACGACGTGCAGGTCGGCACCGTCGAGCACCTTCTCTCCGCGATCATGGCCTGCGGCATCACCGACGTCGACATCCGCATCGACGGTCCTGAAGTCCCCATCATCGACGGCAGCGCGCTCCCGTTCATGCACCTCATCGACGCGGCCGGCGTCCGGCAGCTCGGGGCCGAAGTGCCGGTGCTCCGCCTCCGCGAGCCGATCGAGCTGGTGGAAGGGGAGAAGAGCATCCGCATGACCCCGTCGAACCGGCTGGTCATCAAATACAAGATCGATTTCAATCATCCGGTCATCGGACGCGAGTCGTTTCACTTCGACTTCGGCCACGACAGCTTCCTCAAGAAAATCGCGCCGGCGCGTACGTTCGGTTTCATGCGCGACGTCGAAAAACTTCGCGCCGTCGGGCTCGCGCGTGGCGGCTCGGTCGAGAACGCGGTGGTGCTCGACGACCGCGGCGTGGTGAACGGCCCGCTTCGGTTCAAGGACGAGTTCGTGCGCCACAAGATCCTCGACCTCGTCGGCGACCTCGCGCTGATCGGCCGCCCGATTGCCGGCGAGATCACCGCGAACAAGGCCGGCCACGCCATGCACTCGCGCTTCGTCGCCAAAATCCTCGAAGCGGCCGCGGCGCAGGAAGAGATGCTCGAGGCGACCCCGGCGATGAGCGCATACGAATCGTTCGCCTGAACGACAACCCTTGACCGCACGTGTGGTAAAAAAGCCACACGTGCGCATCTTCCTCCTCGCGCTCTTCATCCTCGGCGGCCCGGGCGCGCTCGCCTCTTCTCCCAATCCGACCCTCCACGATCTGTCCGCCGCCGCGAAACAGGGCAAAGTGTCGGTGCGGATGACGCTGAACGGCGCGTTCGCGAACCGCGAAATGGTCGAGGCTCTGCAGAGCGGGCTTCCCACCACCATCACGT
>DASVUA010000767.1:0-3579 GCA_036387295.1 Thermoanaerobaculia bacterium
ATAAGAGCCCGAGCACGAGCGCGGCAGGAGCGAGCCATTTCCAGTCGCGCGGTCTCTCCTCCATGGGGTCGGCTTGCTCCGGCGGCGGAGCCTCGGCCGGTCTCGCCATGGAGGCATTCACGTACGACATGCTGCACTGCAGGTCGCGCCGCGCCCCCTTTGCAGGATCGAAGATGCGCATCGTCAGTGGCGGAATCGTGAGCGGCCCGGACGCGGCGGGAAAGATGAGAAACCGCCATTGTCTCGCCATCCCGAACGACGTCTCGCCGCGTGAAGCCGAGACCTCCCCTCCTTCGAGCTGCACGCGTCCGGCGATCGGCGTCTCAAAGTGCGGCGGCGTCGCAGCGCGCACGTTGCCGAGGCCGGTCAGGGTCACGTTCAGTACCACGGGGCCGTTGTTTCGCTGAACGGGATTGGTGCAGATGAGCGAGAGATCGCCCACGGCGTCGACGGGCGGTCCCGGCGGAAGCGGTTTGACCGCGAGCTCGATCGGCGCGGAAGTGAACGTGGTCTCGACGAGCTCTCCTTCGTACATCGCGAACGGGCCGCGGCGGATGCGACGCATGACGGCCGCTTCGATGGTGAGACCGCCGACGCGCAACGTGCCGCTGCGCAGCGGAAAGAGCGTCACGCGGCGCACCGCGATTCGCTGCATGATCGTGTCGCCGACGTACACGCGCTCGGCCTGTTCGCTGCGCGGCCGTTCTTCGGACCAGAAATCGACGAGCTTCGGAATCGAGACGACCTGCCACTCCTGCACCGAGGCGGCGTTGTACAGCCACCACGTGACGAGCAGCGGCTCGCCGGCGAACACGTTGGTCTTGTCGACCTCGGCGACGACGAACAGCGGATCGCGTCCGCTGGCCACGAGCTCGCGCAAAACGACGGCGGCGTCGTTCGAGCCGGACGCGCGATCGGCCATCACCTGCAATGCGATTGCGGCGAGCGTCTCGCGCTGTCCATCCGGCGCGTTCAGTACGATCGGCCCGACCTGCGCCGGCCCTGATTCGATCGGACGTGCGCGATAGCGAAACGCCTTGCGCCGCGTGACGTCGCCGTTGATCCAGGCGAACTCGGAGGAGACCGACGGATCGCCGATGAGGCTCAGATTGCGCAACGGAATCTCGACGGCGTCGAGCGACGCGAACGACCCTTCTAGCGACACCGTGATCGTGACGAGGTCGTTGGTCTGCAGCGTCCGTTTGTCGACGAGAACCTCGTTCGCATCGGCCTGCACGACACACAACAGCGAACACACGACGAGCAGGATCGAGAGGCGCGCGAATGCCGCCGCGCGGCCGCTCGCGGCCGCACTCACCAGCCGACCCGCCCTTCCGCCGGCCGCCCTTTCATCCGCCGCAGCTCTTCCTGCTCCTGCTGCTGCACGCTGCGCAAGAGCGCCTCGAGATCGACCTGTCCGGCTTGCGGTTTCTGCTGGCCTTGCTGCGATGGTTGCTGCTGTTGCGGCGGATTCTGCGAGGGGCCTTTCTGATCCTGCTTGCCGCCCGCGCCGCTCTGCTGCTGCTTTTGCTGCTCGGCTTTGTGGCGCATGAGCGCGATCTCGAGATTGCGCTTCGCCGATGCGTGATTCGGATTCGCCTTCAACGCGTCGACGTAATCGCGAACCGCATGCTCGAATGCTTTCGCCGCGAGGGCGCTGTTGCCGCGATTGAAGAGCGCGTCGGCGCGCAGCGACGGATCTTTGATCGCGGCGGCGAGACGTGCGGAGCCCTGCTCGCGCTGCCCGGCCGCAATCTCCGCGGTGCCGAGATTGAACGCGCCACGCACCGAGGGCGCGAGCTCCTGCGCCGCCGCGAAGGCGCGCGCCGATTCGGCGTACTGCTTCTGCGCGAAGGCGTTCGCGCCGCGCGATGCGGCGGCGTGCGAATTCGTCTCACGCATGAAATCGCCGAGGCCCGCCAGGCCGACCATTGCGACGACGATGAATGTCTTCACTCTGCACCTCGATTCAACAGCGAGCCGGCGAAGATGAGTACGAACGCCAGCGCGAGCGGCCACTGGAAGCGATCGGTCGGCACGCGCGCCTGCGTCTGGCGTTCGGTTGCCGCTCGTTCGGTGCCGAGCAGCGGATCGAGCGCACGCTCGGCGAACGGATTCTCGAGGAACGTACCGCCGGTGCCGCGTGCGATCTCGGTGAGCACTTCGCGGCGCGCGTAAGTCGTCACGACCTCGCCGCTCGTGTCGCGCAGCGGCCCGTCGGACGTCGGGATCGTGCTTCCTTCGCCGTTGCCGATCATGATCGTCGACACCTCCACGCCGCGCGTTTTCGCCTGGCGCACCGCTTCGGCCGCACGCGCCCCCTGGTCTTCGCCGTCGCTGAGCACGACGATGTCGGCTTTGCGGGCGGTGTCGCTTTCGATCAAGCGCAGCGCGGCCACGATGGCGCTGCCGACATCGGAGCCAGGCACGCCGATCTCTCCCGGCACCACGGTTTCGATGAGCGAGATCACGGCCGCGGAATCGGTGGTGAGCGGCGAGACGACTTCAGGCGCGGCTTCGAACACGATGAGTGCGACGCGTCCCTGCTGCTCTTCCGCCAGCCGCGCGGCGATCGCTTTCGCGGCGCTCAAGCGCGATGTGCCGACGTCCTCGGCGGCCATGCTGTTCGAGACATCGATGGCCATGACGCGATTCGCTTCGCGCGCGACGATCGGCACGAGCGTGTAGCCGGCGTACGGCCCCGCGAGCGCGAGCAGCGCCAGCGCGAATGCGAGCGTGAGGAGCCAGGGACGCAAGGCGCGAGCGGGAAAGGTGACGCCGCGCAGACGTTCCGAGGCGAAGCGGCGCGCGATGCGCGTCCGCATCCGCTCGCGCGCGAGCAGGAACAGGAGCGCGACCGGCACGAGCGCGAGCAGCCAGAGCAGCGACACGGAACGAAAGCTCATGCCGGCACCTTCATCCAGAACGTCTCGCCGGTCAGCAATGCCAGAGCGAGCAACAGCAGGCCGGCCGCAAGCGGATAGCCGTACAGCTCGTCGATCTGTTCCCGTTTCGGCGACGTGAGCCGCGTCTTTTCGAGCGCGTCGATCCGCTGCAGCACGCGGGCGAGGGCACGAGGATCGGTGGCGCGATAGAACTCGCCGCCGGTCATCTCCGCGATCGCGTTCAACGTCGGCTCATCGAGCTCGCCGCGAATGTGCGTGTAGACGGTTTCGATCTGCCCGGTGAACGGATTCTGCCGCTGCACCGGGAGCGGCACCGGCCCTTCGCTGCCGACGCCGATCGTGTAGACCTTGATGCCGCTCTGCGCCGCGAGCTGCGCGGCGACGCGCGGTTCGATGGAACCGGAGTTGTTGACGCCGTCGGTGACCAGAATGATCACGCGGCTGCGCGTCTTCGACGTGCGCAGCCGGTTGACGGAGGTGGCGAGCGCGTGTCCGATCGCGGTGCCGTTGCCATGCTCGCCGAGCTCCGCGCGATCGAGAATGCCCTCGGTGATGCGGCGGTCGTACGTGATCGGTACGCGCGTCGCCGCGCGGCTGCCGAACGTGACGAGGCCGATGCGATCGTCGACGCGTCCGCGAATGAACTGTCCGATCAGCTCGCGCGCGACCTCGA
>DASVUA010000768.1:0-3596 GCA_036387295.1 Thermoanaerobaculia bacterium
ACGCGTAACCAATCCACCGCCAAAGTCCCTCGGCAACGGGCCACGGGCAACGGGCAACAACCAACACCCACCACCCGCATACAATCCACGCATGCTCCGCTCCGCACTCCTCTTTCTTGTTCTGGAGGTATTCGCCATGTCGACATTCGCAGCGGCTCCGGCGCTTGCGCCGCGCATTGACGCGGCGGCGGCGCGGGTCGAGCCGAACGTGATCTCGGTCCGCCGCGATCTTCATCAGCATCCGGAGCTCGGGAACCGCGAGACGCGCACGGCGAAGATCGTGGCCGAGCGGCTGCGCGCGCTCGGGATCGAGGTGAAGGAGAACGTCGCGCACACCGGCGTCATCGGACTGCTGCGCGGCGGCAAGCCGGGGAAAGTCGTGGCGCTGCGCGCGGACATGGATGCGCTCCCCGTCAACGAGCAGGTCGATCTGCCGTTCGCCTCGAAAGTGCGCACGACGTACAACGGACAGGAAGTCGGCGTGATGCACGCGTGCGGACACGACGCGCATGTGGCGATCCTCCTCGGAGTCGCCGAGGTGCTGGCAGGCATGCGCCAGGACCTGCCGGGAACGGTGAAATTCATCTTCCAGCCAGCCGAAGAAGGGGCGCCGCAAGGTGAAGAAGGGGGCGCCGCGCTGATGGTGAAAGAAGGAGCGCTGCAGAATCCGAAGGTCGACGCGATCTTCGGATTGCACGTCACCTCGCGCTACGTCGTCGGCGAGATCGCGTACCGCCCGGGCGGGATGATGGCGGCGGTCGATTCGTTCAAGATCACGGTGCGCGGCAAGCAGACGCACGGCGCCTATCCGTGGCTCGGCGTCGATCCGATCGTCGTCGCCTCGCAGATCGTCCTCGGACTGCAGACCATCCCCAGCCGTCAGCTCGACGCCTCGCTCGCCCCGTCGATCGTCACCGTCGGCGCAATCCATGGGGGCGTGCGCAACAACATCATTCCGGACGAAGTGGAGATGATCGGCACCATCCGCTCGCTCGACGCGAAGATGCGCGACGAGATCCACACGCGCATCCGCCGCACCGCGGAAAGCATCGCCACCTCCGGCGGCGCAACGGCAAACGTCACGATCACCACCGGCTATCCGATCACTTACAACGACCCGGCGCTCACCGAACAGGCCTTGCCGAGCCTGCAGCGCACCGCAACCGCGGAGAAGGTGAAGCTCGTCAACGCCGTCCTCGGCGCCGAAGATTTTTCCTTCTTCCAGCAGAACGTGCCCGGCCTCTTTTTCTGGGTCGGAACGCGCCCCACGAACCAGACGCCCGAGGAAGCGCCGTCCAACCACTCCCCGCTCTTCTACATCGACGAAAGCGGCTTAGGACTGGGCGTCCGCGCATTGGCGAACGTGGCGGTGGATTATTTGACGCAGTAGCCGCAAAGACAGGCGGGCGCTGGGCTTTAGGCGTTGGGGGGCATCGCACACCGGCGCACACCCCAAAAGCCCAACGCCCATCGCCCGCGCGCCGCAGGCGCGCGCGTCACTTCGGCATCATCTGCTTCAGCCGCGTGAAGTAATCCGACCCCGAGAGCCACTGGCCGCCGTCGATCACGAAGTTTTCGCCGGTCATGTAGGACGAGAAATCGGAGAGCAGGTACGACGCGGCCTGGGCGATCTCTTCGAGGTTCGCGAAGCGGCGGAGCGGGATCGTTTTGCGGATCCCTTCCATGATCATCGGATCGGGGAACAGCCGCTCGGCGGCGCCGGGCGTATCGACCGGCCCCGGCGCGATCGCGTTCACACGGATCTTGTGACGTGCCCATTCGACGGCCAGCGTGCGCGTCAGGGCGAGCACGCCTGCCTTCGCGCTGGCGGAGTGAATCACTCCCGCGCCGCCGGTCCAGGCGTAGTTCGCGATCACGTTCAGCATCACGCCGCCGGTTTTCTTCGCGATCATCCGCTTGCCGACCGCGCTCGTGCAGTAGAAGGTGCCGTTCAGCACGATGCCGATGACGGTGTTCCAGCCGTTCACCGACAGCTCTTCCGCCGAGACGATGAAGTTGCCGGCGGCGTTGTTCATCAGAAAGTCGATGCGTTCAAAGTCGGCGTCGACTTTCGCCGCCATCGCCTCCACCGCCTCGGCGTCACGGACGTCGAGCACGTGATAGTGCGCCGCATCGGCGCGTCCGGTCTCCGAGCGGATCTGCTCGACCGCCGGTCCGAGTTTCTCTTCCTTGCGGCTCGCAATGACCACTCGTGCGCCGAGGCGCGCGAGCTCCCGCGCGACCGCAAACCCGATTCCCGTGGCGCCGCCGGTGATGATCCCCGTACGGCCTTCAAACGTTTTCTCTGGAAGCATCGGACCGACCTCTCTCTCGCATCAATTTGCCGGGATGAACTGCGCGCGATCATAGAGCAGAAACGAACGCATCCTGCCGCGGCGTCGCCGCTTCTATAATCGCGGTTCCGATGAAACGCCACGCCGCGCTCGCAGTTCTACTTCTGATGATCGCCGCGTGCGGCGGAGACGACGCACCGAAGCCGGTCAGCGAGGCGGGAGAAAAGCTCTACCCCGTCCGCGGCGTGCTCCTGAACCGGAACGAAAGCGCCAACACCATCTTCATGGATCACGAAGCGATCCCGGGATTCATGGAAGCGATGAAGATGGATTACAGCGTGCGCGGGACGGACGTCGCGGCGCTCCCGCCCGACAACAGCCGCATCGAAGGGCGCCTGCACGTCACCGAGCGGGCCTACTGGTTGACGGACGTGAAGAAAATCCAGTGACCGACGAGCGCCGCCACTTCCAGCGACTGACGCTCGTCGAGCCGATTCACGGCTGGTTCGGCGACTTTGCGGTCCGCCTCATCGATGTCAGTGCCACCGGCGTGCTGGTCGAGTCCGACGAGGAGATTCCGAGCGAGGCACGCGCGCTGCTCCGCTTCTGGTGGCGCGGCGAGGCGGTGGAAGTGATGGCCGAAACGGCGCGCTCGTTCGACTCCCGCTCCGGCCTTCGCCTGGTCGAAGAGAACGACGCGCTCCGCCGCCTCATCGCCAGCTCCGCCACCGAAATGCTGCTCGCGCTGGAAGCGAACGCGCGCGGCGATCGCGAGGCGAATTTCGTCGGAGACGAAACGCTGACCGCCGCCTGGCGCCGTCCCGCCTCCGGCTTCGTCCGCTGGGTCCTCGAAGCCGCCGGCTGGCGTTCCGAGCGCAGCACCGAAGCGGGCCAGCCCGCCAACGGCTTCACAGTCGCCGCCGGCGAACCCGAGGATCAGGTCGCCCTCCTCTGCCGAACATACGAATCCGGCGACACCGAAGCGCGCAAACTCACCCGCATGCTCGCAGAACTGAGCGTCGCCGCCGCGACTTGATCTTCGCGTAGGCTGGGCGAAATGATGTCTGGTGGAGCGGCGGGCTCTTAGCCCGCCGGGCTGCTCGCTGCTGCGGCAGCGTTGCTGCCGCGAGTGAAAGCGGCGACTGGCGTCGCCGCACTCCAAACTGAACGTGGGTATCGCGAGAGCGGCCGCGCGTTGTTTGGTGGAGCGGCGGGCTCTTAGCCCGCCGGGCTGCTCGCTGCTGCGGCAGCGTTGCTGCCGCGAGTGAAAGCGGCGACTGGCGCAGACGGTCTCAAAACTCA
>DASVUA010000769.1:0-2237 GCA_036387295.1 Thermoanaerobaculia bacterium
TACTGGAACATTGTCGCGTTCTATCTCGGCATTGCCGCCGCGCATTCGTTGCACTGGCTCAATGCGATCGTGCTGCTGATCCTGGCGATCCTGACCGTGATGCCGGTCGGCTTCATCTATCCGAATCTCGCTCCGCCGCGCTGGAAAAAAGCGATCATCCTCGGCGCGCTGGTCTGGCTCGCCCTCATCGGCGCGATGCTGCCGCGTTTTCCGCGCCCTCCGCTCTGGCTCGTCGCGCTGTCCCTCGTCTATCCCGTTTTCTACACTGTCGTGTCGGCGGTGACGTACCGTCGCCATCTTCTGGCGCAACGACTGCAGGCGCCGTTTTGAATCTGGAGGTATGCAATGAACGAAGAGATCAATTCTGGTTTGCTACAGGACGTCCGTGACCTCGATCCACGCCCGCTTTCCGCAAGCGCCGCCGACGGCACTGACGCCGACAAGAAGGCCGACCACGACCGCACCGACGGCGACTCCGATGGCGACAAGGCCGGCGACACCGACGGCACCGATACCGGCGATTCGGACGGCACCGACAGCGGCGATTCCGACGGCACCGATTCGGGCGACGCCGACGGCACCGACAACGCGTAATTCATCCTGAACGAAGCGAAGGACCTTCCCGCGCACAACGGTGAAGGTCCTTCGTCGTCTTGGCGCATCACGATTCGAGGACTTTCACCGTGACCAGCACCTTCGCCTCGGCGCTCGGCAACATCGGCGTCGATGATTTCCTGACGCGCATCTGGGGCCAGACCTTCGCTCATCTCCCCGGTACGCGCGGACAGTTCCATGACCTCCTCTCGTGGTCCGAGGTCAATGGAATGCTCCAGAAACACCGGCTCGAACCGCCGCGGCTCCGGCTGGTGCGCAATGGACAATTCGCGCCCAAAGATCAGTTCCTTCGCTATGAAGGGAACCGCGTGCCGTTCGTCGTGCCGGAACAGCTTTCGGAACGGCTGCGCGACGGCTACACGCTCATCGTCGATGCGGTCGACGACATGGTCGACGGCGTGATGCGGATGGCCGAGGACTTCGAGCGCGTGCTCCACGAATCGGTGCAGGTCAACATGTACGCCGGCTGGCGCGAGCAACAGGGATTTCATCGCCACTGCGATACGCACGACGTGGTGGTCCTGCAGGTGTTCGGGAAAAAGTACTGGCGAGTCTATGCAGGCGGCCGTCCGCATCCGCTGAAAGACGACATCGCGCCGAACAAAGAGGCGCCGGATGAAGTGGTGTGGGAAGGGATTCTGGAAGACGGCGACGCTCTGTACATTCCGCGCGGCTGGTGGCACGAGGCCTCGGGTGTCGGCGACGTGACGCTGCATCTCACGTTCGGCATCCATCAACGCACAGGCGTGAATCTCGTCCATTGGATGGCCGACCAGTTGCGCGCCTCGACCGAGTTCCGCGCGCCGCTGCGCCGCTTCGCTTCGCGCGAGGAGCAGGCGGAGCAGATGTCCGCGCTGCGCGAGCAGCTGCTCGCCGCATTCGACGACGGGCTGCTCGACCGCTACTTCGCACATCAGAATGCCCGCGCGCGACCGCGCGGCTGGGCGAGCCTGCCGTGGACCGTCGCGAACGCGACGCCGTCGATGTCGGCGCGCGTGACGCTCGCCGCACCGCGCGCGCTCAACATCGTGCGCGCCGACGATGCGATCCGCTTCGACGCGAACGGCAAGGCGTGGCAGTTCGCCGCGGATGCGGAGCCGCTGCTGCACGCACTCGAGCGGGGGCCGGCCACGGTGGCCGAGCTCTGTCAGGCCAGCACGCTCGATGGCGCGACCGTGCAGCAGTTCGTGGCCGAGCTCGCGCGCCGCGGCCTCGTGAATCTCGCCGGCGAGCCCGACGCGTGAGCGCCGATCGCCGCAGGCCGTTCTGCTCGGACGCCGCACGCGTGCGCGGCGACGACAATGCCGCCACCGCGGCGCGGGTCGACGTCTGGATCCTGGTCGAGTTTCCCTGCACTTGGGGACGGGAGCCGATGACCGATTCGGCGCTTCCGCCCGCAGTGCGCGAGACGCTCGAGCGCGCCGAGCGCGAGATCATGCGGAGCCGCGTGGTGTTCATTCGCAAGCGGGTCGAGCCGCCGCGCGAGTGCCGCGTCTACGTCGTCCGCAGTGCGCCTCGCGCAGGCCAGCTCGTGCTCGACCTTCCGTCGATCGACGACGTGGCGGCAGTGCCGTTCGCCGCGCTCGTTTCCGAACGGCTGCCCGTGGCCGAACGCCCGCTCA
>DASVUA010000770.1:0-2463 GCA_036387295.1 Thermoanaerobaculia bacterium
TTCAGCCCGCCGAGCATCAAACCGGCGGGCTGAAGCCCGCCGCTCCACCAAACAGCATGTCGTGCTTGGAAGCGCGCCTACGCGTCACCCGAACCGTTCCGCGTTGCGCAGACGCGCGCGCTCGGCTTCGACTTCGCGGTCGCGCGGCTCGGCATTCGTGACGAGCGATGCGAGCAGTTCCTGCGCGACGGCGGTCACCTGCTCGATCGCGCGGTCGAATGCCGCTTCGTTCGCTTTCGATGGTTTGTTGAAGCCGGAGAGTTTGCGCACGAACTGCAGCGATGCCGCGCGGATCTCATCCTCGGTGGCAGGAGGCTCGAAGTTGAACAGCGTCTTGATGTTTCGGCACATGGACGTTTGCGCCTCGCGTAAAAGGCGCTAATGCAGCTTCTTGTCGACCGAGACCTGGTCGTGCCAGTCGTCCGCCAGCAGAACCTCGATCAGCTCCTGCAGCTCTTCCATGTGGAAAGGCTTCGTCAGCGCCGCCGTCATGTTGTTGCCTTTGGTGATGGTGAGGATGTCGCCCTTGCCCGACGCGACGACGACCGGCGTCTGTTTTCCCTGCCCCGCGTACCAGGTGATCCACTCTTCGCCGCTCATGCCCGGAAGATTGAGGTCGAGGAGAATCAGCTTCGTGTCAGGGTTCTGCTTGAGCAGGTTGATGCCTTCGACGGCACCGGATGCGGAGAGAACTTCGTAGCCGCGCTTCTGCAGGTACGACTTGTAGAGCGCCAGCACTTCGGGATCGTCTTCGATCGCGAGGATTTTGTTGTTCGCCTGGTTCGAGCGCGTCTCTAAGTTCATGGGTCTCTCCTCAGCGGGCGGCTCTTGCGAGTTCCGTGCTAATAGCTGAGCTGCAGGATAATGTACTGATGGGTATCGTCTTGTGGGTTTTCGCGGGCATCATCGCCTTCGCCGTTGCGAGGATCGTTCCTTTTGCACGTGGTGCAAGCTGGGCGGGTGAAGTTCTCGTGTCGGTTTCTGCCGCGCTCCTGCTCGGGGCCGTCGCCACGGCGCTCGATTTCGGCGGCTGGCGCGAGCCCGACTGGCGTGCGGGCCTGTTCGTCTTCCTCGGCGCGTTCGGCGCCTGCGGCTTGTTCCGCCTCGCCACGATGCGCCGAACGCTGCGCTAGCGCGGCGATTCGCCGGTCAGCGCAGCGCGGCCAGCTCGCGCTCCACGAACGTCCGCCACGCGTCCAGATCGACGCCTCGCGCGTTCGTCACATCGCCCATCACCCGCATCCCTTCCTCCAGCCGCTGCGCCGCGGCGCGCCGTTGTCCGCGCGCGATGTGGTGCATGCCGGTGCTGATCTGCAGGAGGAATCGCACGAGCGGAAGCTCATCGCGCACCGCTTCGAAAAACAGCTCTTCGAACAGATCGCTGGCCTCGAGCCAGTCGTGCGCTTCGAGATGATGGAGCGCCAGGGCGAACCGAGGATCGCTCTCGAGAGGCGGAAGCACGGCCGGCGATTGTAGTATTCGCATCCGTGCTGCGCGCCGCCGCGATCGCGATCTGTCTTTCGCTCAATCTCGCCTTCTGGGCGACCTTCGTCCTCATCGGCGGAGTGCTGAAGCTGTTCACCTCGGGGTCGATGCGGCGCCGCGTCATCGGCGCGCTGACGTGGCTCGCCGAACGATGGGTGCAGGTCAACAACGCCGTCTTCGATCTTTTTCTCACGACGGAGTGGCGGATGACCGGCCTCGATGAGCTGCGCCGCGACCGTCACTATCTCGTCATCAGCAATCACATCTCCTGGATCGACATCTTCGCGGTGCAGCGCGCGTTCGACCGGCGCGGTCCGTTCATCCGCTTCTTTCTCAAGCACGTGCTGATCTGGTCGCCGTTCGTCGGCCAGGCGGCGTGGGCGCTCGAGTTTCCGTTCATGCGCCGCTACTCGCGCGAATACCTCGCGAAGCATCCCGAGAAACGGGGCCGCGATCTGGAGACGACACGCATCGCCTGCCGCCGCTACCGCGGCATTCCGGCCGCCATCCTCAACTACGTCGAGGGGACGCGCTTCACGCCGGAAAAGCATGCGGAGCAGAGCTCGCCCTACCGCCATCTGTTGCGGCCGCGGGTCGGCGGCATCGCCTTCGTCCTCGCCTCGTTCGCCGAGCAGCTCGACGCGATCTACGACATCACCGTCATCTATCCGAAGCCCGACGCGTCGATTCTCGACTTCGTCACCAACAAGCTGCCGTGGGTCGCGCTGCACGCCCGCCGCATCGAAGTGCCGCCCGAATTCTGCGGCGACGCCATCACCCAGCCTGGTCGGGAACGCGAGCACTTCAAAGCGTGGGTGGAAGAGGTGTGGCGGGAGAAAGATGAGCTGATCGAGCGGACGCGGCGCGAGGGCGGTGGCGCGCCTGGCGGCGCGGGCGTTGGGCGTTAGGCGATTGGGGTGCCCTCACACGAACACCCCAAACGCCCAACGCCCAATGCCCGAAAACGAAAACGAAAAG
>DASVUA010000771.1:0-9577 GCA_036387295.1 Thermoanaerobaculia bacterium
GTTCTGCCGCGAGATCCTGGCCACGCGCGACCGGCTCGATTTCATCGTCAACAATGCCTGCCAGACCGTGCGCCGTCCTCCGGCGTTTTACGAGCACATGATGGAAGGGGAAACGGCGGCGCTCCACACGCTCTCCTCCGCCGAGCGCAACGTCCTCGGCCAGTTCGCAGGGCTGCGCGGCTATCACATGCTCTCCGACGGCAGCAGCACGGCCGCGATCAGCGAACGGATGGCCGAGGTCACCGGGCTGACGCGGTCCGCCGAAATGTCGCAGGTGCCGCTGCTGCCGGAAGATCACACGGACGGCGACCTCTTTCCGGAAGGGCGTCTCGACCAGGACCTGCAGCAGATCGATTTGCGCGGACGCAACTCGTGGCGCCTGCTGATGGACGAAGTGTCGTCGGTCGAACTGCTCGAAGTGCAGCTCGTGAACGCCGTCGCGCCGTTCATCATCAACGCGCGGCTCAAACCTCTGATGGTGCGCACCGCGAACCGCGACAAGCACATCGTCAACGTTTCGGCGGTGGAAGGGCAGTTCTATCGCTCGCAGAAAACGATCCGCCATCCGCACACGAACATGGCCAAGGCGGCGCTGAACATGATGACGCGCACCGCCGCCGCCGATTACGAAGCCGACGGCATCCACATGAACAGCGTCGATACAGGATGGGTGACCGACGAAGATCCGGCCGCGATCGCCGCGCGCAAAGTGGTCGAGCACCGCTTCCATCCGCCGCTCGACATCGTCGACGGCGCCGCCCGCATCGTCGACCCGATCATCTCCGGCATCAACACCGGCGAGCACGTCTGGGGCAAGTTTCTGAAGGATTACAAACCGACGACCTGGTAACCCCAGGTCTCGCGAGATCATCAACAGCGTCTGATAAAGTTGCGTCGCATGCGCAGGGATCTGAAAGAAATTGCCGCCGAGGCGCTCGAGCTCCCACTCACCGCGCGTGCAGAGCTCGCGTCGCAACTGCTCGACAGCCTCGACCAGTTGACGGAAGAAGAAAACGAACAGCTCTGGGCCGCGGAAGCCGAGCAGCGCTACGCGGCGTACAAAGCGGGCGAGATCGAAGCGGTGCCGGCTGAAGAAGTATTTGCGCGTATTCGTGCGCGTACCAGGTAGATGCGCGCGCGGTTTCTCGCGCCTGCGCGAAAGGAAGCGGAGCACGCGGTCGAATACTACGATCAGCAACGCGGCGGCCTGGGAGATCGGTTCGCCGACGACCTCCGCGCCACACTCGAGCTCCTGTCCGAGCATCCTTTGAGTGGCAAACGGCTCACGAGCAGCGTGCGCAGTTTTCGGCTGAGCAAATTTCCGTACAACGTGATCTACGCGAAAGACGCGGACGCGATCGTCATCGTCGCGGTCGCTCATTACCGAAGGCGTCCCCGAATACTGGCGTGCCCGCATTCCGGTCAGGCTTTCCTGACGGGCTCTCTTGTTGCTAATGCTCCTGCGCGCATTCATGGTCGTGGCGATGATGTCGAGTCTGGCTGCCGAGGCGGCCGAGCGGCGCGGGTCGGTGGCGTTCCATTACGGAGGGGCGTTGACGGCGCGGCAGCTCGAGTGGTTCGGTAAATTTGACGTGCTCGTGACGCACGATCCGTTGCCGGCGGCGCAGGTGGCGGCGCTGCACGCGAAGGGGACGAAACTCGCGCTGTATGAATGGACGGTCGCGTTCTATCGCACGCTCGTGCGGCCGGGAACGTGGCAGGAGACGCTGCTGCGCGGCGAGCGGCGCCTGCTGCTCAACCAGAGCGCGCTCCGCGGACATGCAGGGGCGAATGACGCCGACGCGTTTTATTACGATCCGGCGAAGCCGGAGCACACGACCGGACGCGTCCGCGCGATTGCGGCGCGGCTCGACGCGGTCGGCTACGACGGCGTTTTCTTCGACACGACCACATTCGAGAGCGTGCATCCCGATGCGCTCGAGGAGTACCGGGAGCGCCATCCCGACATTTCGTATGACGCGGCGTTCGCGAAGTTCCTCGCGGCCCTGCGGCGCGAGCTGCGCGTCATCGTGACGAATCAGGGTTACCGCGCGCCGGAGCATTACCTCCCCTACGCCGACTACGACATCACGGAGAGCCTGCTCACCCGGCCGTGGCACGACGCCGCGAATCGCTGGAACAGCGTCGATTTCCTGATGCCCGAGCTGATCCTGAAAGAAGCGAAACGCTATCCGCACGTCCGCTTCGTGCACCTCAATTACCTCGAGCACCCCAACCGCGAAACGATCGAGACGATCCTCGCCACGGCCCGGCTTTACGAGCAGGATGCGTTCGTGGCAATGCCCGACGTGACCGGCACCGCGTTCTCGAATCTCTACTTCATCGACCTCGGCTGCGCGGCCAGTGAGATCCGCCGCGACGGCCTCACCTCCACGCGCGACTTCGAGCGCGGCACCATCATCGTGACGCCCGACGGCGCGAGGATCGTGCGTGCACTTCCGTGAAACGACTGCAGCGGATCGCGAGCGCATTCTCGCGTTGCGCGCACGCTGCTTCGGCGACGTCGATCCCGAAAAGCTCGATCCCCGCTTCTGGGATTGGGAGTTCGCCCGCGCCCAGATGTTCGTGGGTGAAGCGAAGGAGAACGGCGAGATCGCGACGCATCTCGCGTTGCTCGACCTCCCGCACATGCTCGACGGCAGCAGCGTGCGCGGCGCGCTGGCGGTCGACGCGATGACCTCGCCGAGCGCGCGGGGACAGGGCGCATTCACCGGCGTCGTCCGCGCGGCGATGAGCGGCGGCGATCACGAGATCGCCACGGCTTACCAGATCCGCAGCGCAGTCCTCGGCGCGATGTTGCGCGGCGGCTGGGCGGTGGCGGAGCGGGTGCCGGTGCTCGTGCGCCCCGTCTTCAAGTGGCGCAGCAGAACGAACGCGCGGCAGACGACGCTCCTGCAGCGAAGTGATGCCGCCTGGATGAGCGAGCTCGCGCTGCGCGACGGCTGCATTGCCCGCACGCCGGAGTTTCTCGCCTGGCGTTTCTTCGACAATCCGCATTGGAGGTATCGCGTGATCGGCACGCGCGGCAGCGCGTATCTCGTCACCCGCCGGACGAAGTTGAAAGGCTTCGACACGCTGGCCATCGTCGACCTCGCGTGGCGCGACAGGCGTGCTGCGCGCGCGCTGTTGCGCGAGGCGATTGCGCACGCGCACAGCGAAGGCTGCACGCTCGCCGCGGCCTTCGTATCGCGCAGGCATCCTGCGTTCTGGATGTTCCTCCGCGCCGGGTTCCTGCCGGGACCGCACTGGTTTCGCCTGCTCGTCCATCCGCGCGAGCACGCCTCGCGCGCGTGGCGGGTGATGTGGGCAGACACGGATCACCTCTGATGAAAACGTGCGCGATATGCGGCGGCGAGCGCTTCGGCGTGAAGACGATCGCGGAGGTGACGATCCGTCGCTGTGCCGCGTGTGGCTTTCGCACGAGCGTCGTCGCGCCGGGCCGGCAGCTCGATTACGCGGACGTCGATGACGCCGCGTACCTGCAGTCGATCGGTACGGTGCGGCGCGCACAGGCCGAGGCCATCGTGGCGTTCGTGCGTGAGCACGGCGGCAGAGGCGACTGGCTCGACGTCGGCTGCGGCTATGGCTACGTGCTCGACGCCGCGCGCGCGGCATCGTTTACCGTCCGCGGCATCGAGCCCGACGCGAAGGCCGCGCGTGCGGCGCGCGAGCGCATCGGCGACGTCGAACAAGGTCTGCTCGACGACGCAACGCCGGCCGCCGATGTGCTGTCGACGCTCGACGTCATCGAACATCTCGACGACCTCGACGCGTTCGCACAACTCGCCGCGCGCAAGGCACGCATGTTCTGGGTGATCAAAGTACCGTCGAGCGACGGCCTCTTTTACAAAGCAGCGCATGCGTTGCGGCTCGGCAGCGCCGTGCGGCGCTTGTGGCAATCGGAGTACGCGCATCCGCATACGGTCTACTTCGACGAACGAACGCTGCAGCGTTTCCTGCGCAAGAACGGCTTCGAGACGGTCGGCATGCGCTATCTCGCGGAAGTGCCGCACGGCACCGTGGTCGACCGGCTGACGCTCGACCGTCGCATTCCGCGCTGGAAAGCGATGCTCGCGGTGCCGATCTTTCTCGCCATCAATGTCATCGAGCGGCTCCGCGGCAAATCGGATGCGCTGGTCGCGATCGCGAGGCGCGCGTGAACGTCGCGTTCATCTTTGCGCATCAGGACGACGAGGTCGCGCTCGCGTCGCGCATCCGGTTCGAAGCGGCGCGCGGTAATCGGATCACCTGTCTCTGTCTCACCGACGGCGCGGCGGCGAAACCGGCAGCCGTGCGCGATGCGGAATCGCGCGCCGTCCTGGCGCGCCTCGGCGTGGACGACTTTCGCGTCGCGCCGCCGCACGAGCGGATCGCCGACGGCACGCTGCCCGAGCACCTCGATGCCGCGTTGCAGTTCGTCGAAGCGCAGATGGCGAACGTCGGCGCGGTGGTGACGCTGGCGTGGGAAGGCGGCCATCAGGATCACGATGCGGCGCATCTCGTCGCCGCGGTGTTCGCCGCGCGGCGGGGCGTGGAGTGTCTCGAGGTGCCGCTCTACAACGGCTTCCGGACAGTCGATCCGCTCTTTCGCGTCAACCATCCGGTCGGAGACGGCTGGCAGGAACGGCGGCTGACGCGGCGCGAATACGTTGCGAACGTGCTGCTGGCGCGCTTCTATCCATCGCAGCGAAAGACGTGGCTGGGGCTCGTGCCGCTGCTCCTCCTCGCGCAGCCGCGCGAGCTCACTCGAGCCGCCGATCTTCGCCGCGCGAGCGTGCCGCCTCACCCGCGACCGCTGCTGTACGAACGGCGGTTTCGCTATCCGTACGAGCGCTTCGCGCCTCACGCGTCGGACTTTCTTCGCCGCCAGCTGCAATCGGTCCCTGATTGATCGGCTCGCGCGGCACCGCTTCGAGATCGTACTGCGCGGCCGACAGCAGCAGCTGCACACCGACCATGATCATGAGCGCCGGCAGCACCACGGTGCCGGTCGGTGCCGCGGCCCGCAACCGCGCCGAATACCAGAACCAGTTCCACGCGCCGAACCCGAGCCCGATGGCGAGGAGCGGCACGCCCGCCGCGAGATGCAGCGACGCGAGATTGAAGTCGTAGACGAAGTTCTTCAGCACCACGCGCCGCGCGAGCGACCAGAGCAGGCGCCCCGGAAACTGCCGCAGCACGCGCGGAATCGAAAGGCTCGACGTCTCGCCCGCGTAGCGAGCCGGGATCGGCACTTCCTTCACCACCGCGCCGATCAGATAAAGATGGCTGAGCATCGAGATCTCGAAGAAATACGTTGGATCGATCTTCTGCAACGGCAGTTGCGACAGCACGTCGGAACGGATGGCGAGGAAGCCGTTGGTCGGATCGAACACGCGCCAGTAACCGGTCGCCGCTTTGGCGAGAAAACTGAGCGCAACGTTGCCGATGCGCCGCGCGACCGGCATCGCACGCACCGCCTTGAAATCGCGGAAGCGGTTTCCTTTCGTGTAATCGGCCTCGCCGCGCACGAGCGGCGCGATCAGTTCCGGGACGAGCCAGAGCGGCATCTGTCCATCCGCGTCGATCTTCACCACGATGTCGGCACCGGCATCGATGGCCGCGCGGAAGCCGGTCACCATCGCCCCGCCGACGCCGCGGTTTTTCTCGTGATGCATCACCACGATCCGCCGATCGAGCTCGGCATACCGCTCCGCGATTGCGCCGGTCTGGTCGGCGGAGCCGTCATTGACGACGATGATGGTCGTGAACAGCGGCGGCATCGCCCGCAGCACCGAGCCGAGCTCTTTCGACACGTTGTACGCCGGCAGCACGGCGGCGACGTGCGCCTCGCTGCGGCGCTTCAGCATCACCCGGCTCACGTGCGGCCCTCCCCTTTTCTGATCTCGTAAATACGCACGTTCTCATCATCGAGGAAAACGCGGATGTCACGGTGTGTAAGTCCGTAAACCATGCACCAGGTCTGCAGCCGCTCTTCGACCGCCGCGCGCTCGAACCGGGCGGACCAGTTGTTGATCTGGAAGTGATGCGGTCTCTTTTCGACGGCGATGAACACATGCGGCGTCGGGATGCGCAGCGGCGACTCGGCAGGATCGAACTGTTCGAGAAAATCGACGCCGTTCAGATGAAAGCCGCGTCCCAGCACCATCGGGTACTCCTGGCCGTAGCTGACGAGCGTCCAGGTGAACGGCTGGTGCCGTTGCGTGATGCGCAGCACGGCGTACGTCGTGGCGCCGTAGCCGGAGTAATCGAGCAGGCGTGCGCGCATCGCGTCGCTGTAGAGATTCGGCATGGTCGGCAGCCAGAGCACGACCGCGAGCGCGGGCGCGACGGCATACGCGCGCTTAGGCAGACGCGCGGCGGCGGCCGTGATCGCGACGCCGGCCAGAACGGCGATCGTCAGCGCGAGCCAGGTCGCGTTGCGGCGCACTTCGACGATCTCCGGAATCCCGAGCACCGACGCCGCATGCGTGACGACGAAGAAGATCGTCCCCGCCGCGATCCAGAGTGCGGCCGGCTCGCGCAGACGAACCGCGGCCACGGCGACGATGATCGCGACCAGAACGACGACGATGAGAAACGGCGTGAGCATCATGTACGCCGTCTCTTCGCCTGTCGCATCGCCGGCGAACGAACGGAGGAACGGAAAGTAGTAGAGCGCGGTGCCGCCGACGTTGCGCCCGACGTTGGCCCCTCCGCTCGCACCGATGCTGCGATAGCGGAGAAAGCCGAGCATCCACGTCGATCCGATGGCGATGCCGATCGCCCCCGCGCCCGCGCCGCGCACGATGTCGCGGAACGTGGCCGTCCGGCAGAGCAAGCCGGCGACTGCCGCGGCGGCGCAGAGCGCAACGAGCGGCACGGCCACGCCGGAGTGGATCGCCGCGATGGAGGCGGTGCAGCCGATGAAACCGGTCAGCCGCCAGCGGTCGCGCGTGCGAAGCCAGTCGACGAGAAACAGCGCCGCCGGCAGCAGCAGCACGATCGCGAGCTCCTGCGGCAGGGTCGAAGTCTGCCGCTGGAACGTCGTCAGGAGCACGTCGAACTCTCCCTGGTCGGCGAGATCCCCGTACGAGCGCGAGAGCTTTTCACGCGCCTCGGTCGCACTCGCGCTCGAGACGCTGCCGCCGAGAGCGAAGTACTGGCTCGCGCCGCCGATCATGGTCGCGAAAAGAAGTCCTGAAACCAGCGCCGCCGACGTTCTGCGCGTGATGCGGTGCGCCGTGTACGCGGCCGACAGCGTCATCAGCACGCCGCTGAACGCGCCGAAGAAATTCATCAGCAGGATCGCGTCGACGTTCGTCAAACGCTCGATCGGCAGCAGCAGGAAATGCATGCCGCGCGGGTACGGGCCCCAGGCCGGGTCGACCTGCCGCCCCTCATCGAGCAGACGCATGAGAAAGAGATGCACGTAGGTGTCGGAGAAGCCGAGGTTCGCCGTCGCGAAGGGACGGTAGAAACGGGTGATCGCCGCCGCGATCACGACCGCCGACCACGCCAGGATCGCGGCGCGATGCGCTCCGGCGCGCGCCATCACGCCGCGCCACGACGCACTCACCCGCGCCGCGATGCGCCGCGGGAGCATCGCGACGCCTCCGCTGTCGAGCATGCGCAGCGTGAAGAGGATGGCCTCGCGATACGCATCGCGCAGCCACTGCAGCGGCGTCGTGCCGGCGCGTTTCGCGCGGCAGAGCACGATGATGCCCGCAAAGAGCGCGAGATACGTGACGGCCGCCGCGATGTTGAAGAGCGTGAACGCCTGCCCCGCCAGCGTCAGCAGCGTCAGGCCGACTCCCAGGTTCCAGAAGAACCAGTCGAGACGGGTGAACGAGGCCGGCCGCGGCCACGCGATCGCCGGGATGCAGACGAACAGCAACAGCAGCGCTGCCGCGATCCGCAAAACCGTGTCGATGCCGTAGAGCCAGTACATGTTCAGTAGGCCGCGTAATACGAGTAGTCGAGCTGTTCCAGCACTTCGCGCGTCTGGCGGGCCGCGACGACGCACATCACGATCGACCCCACCACCACCCCCGCGACCGCGGCCCAGTAGCCGATGGCGCGGCTGCAGACGAAGCCGACCACCACGTTCGTGACGAGCGCAAAAGCGACGCTCCGCACGGCCGCTTCGACGCGCGAGAGCGTGAGCAGGAGCAGCACGTTGCGAATTGCAAACATGAAGATCGTGTAGCCGATCGCCGCCGCCACCAGCACGCGCATCGTCACGGCCGCGGTGAGCGCTTCGTGAAAGCGGACGTTGTCGATCTGCTGCAGCGAAAGGACGAGGAGCCACGTGAGCACGAGCGCCACGACGGCGGAAATGCCGAGCTGCAGCGAGCGCCTGCGATGTTGGTCGAGCTGTTCGTGGACGAACGTCTCGCGATCGCTGCTCTTCATCCGTTTCTCGTGCGGGATGAGCTTGTCGGAGAAGCGCTCGATCGCGTACTGCACCATGCCGCCCATCACGATCACGACGACGAGCGCGAGGTCCATCGCCAGTTCATAGCGCACGTTCAGCCAGAACGGGTACGGCGGAAAGTCGTCGCGGCCGACCGGCGTCGTCCAGGCGATGACGCGGTCCGCGAAGAGGAATGCGTTGAAGAGCAGGCCGTAGACGAAGTAACGCGAGGTGCTGAAGACGAGCACCGAGAGGCGCGGCGGATTGACCGGCTGCACGTTGCCCCGCCTGCGTGCGATGCGTCTCAAAAGAAACGCCGCCGCGCCGAGGCTGAGGAGATCGGCGACCGCGACGCCGATGCCGTTCGCCACGATGGGAGGAGCGCCGCCGAGTTTCGCCGCGGCGATGACCGACGCGAGCGCGAGCGCGGTGATGACCAGCAGGAGCTCGGTGCGTTGCACGAGATACAGCAACGCCCAGGCGAGCCAGAGCACCGTCAGTCCCGCGTAGAAAATCGACGCGATCAGCACCATCGACCACGGCAGGATTCCGAACAGCAGGTTGGCCAGCAACGCGGGAACGAGCAAGGCGAACGTGACGCGCAGCGCGATGCCGAAGCCGCGCAACGCCGTCCAGCGCGCGAGCCCTTCTTCCTGTTGATAGATGTAGAAGAGTCCGCGCCGGACGATGGCCTGCGCGAAGCCGCCGGCGGCGACGTAGCTGGCGATGAACCCGAGCGCGATCGCACTCCCCTGCGCGAGCTCGAGATCGATCGCTCCCCAGATGCCGTACCCCCACAAAAGCATGGCCGCGGCCTGCATGGCCATCGGCACGGCGAACGTGATTCCGGCCAGATAGCGGCGGACGAAGCGGAGCCACGGCAGCACACGCGGCCGCGGGTCGTCTCCCGCCACATGAAAGCCGTACGCGCCGGCGCGGAACTGCCGTTCGATCGCACGCGCGAGATCGAACAGATCGCGCACGCCATACGACGCCCGCGCATCGCTGTCGCGCATCCCGAGCACTTCGAGCTGCGCCGCAATTTCCCACGCGTCCTTCGGCATGCCGACCGTGTCGATGACCCGCTTCCCCAGATCATCGAGCGGAAGCGCCGTCACACACACACCTCGGCTGCAATGAGCTCAGTGGAGCGGCGGGGGT
>DASVUA010000772.1:0-2138 GCA_036387295.1 Thermoanaerobaculia bacterium
GGAAACCTGCCCATCGAAGCCGTAGGCCCGCGCGTCGCCGACGTTGCGGTCGAGCGTGGTGCCGAAGGTCTGGCTGGTCGGATCCTGGTCGGTCGCGGTGACGATGCGGTTCTTGTAGTTGACCCAGTAGGTCGCAAGCTGCGCCTGCACGTTGCGCGTGCGCATGCGATAACCGGCCTCGTAGGATTCCGTCGTCTCCGGCTCCACGTCCAGATTGACGGAACGGTAGAGGTTGTCGGTCGATGGAGAGGAGAAGTTCTTGCCGAAGCTGGCGTAGACGCTGTGGCCTTCGCCGAGCTCATAGGAAATGCCCACCGAAGGGAGGATCGGGCTGTACTTCACCGTCCGCTCGAACGGAGCATAGACATAGCCGCCGGTCGGAGGCGTCCCGGTCGGGCGCGGCGCAGTTGCGGGTAGAATGCGGGCGGCCGCGATCGGCTCCGTCGTGCAGACCGGGTTGCCGGTGCTCAGCAAGGTGTAGCAATATTGGTTCAGCTCGCGCTTGAAGAAGGGAGCGCGGATGCCGGCGGTCACCGTCAGCTTGCCGTCCAGGAACTTGCCGAAATATTCGCCGGAAATCTGGTTCAGCAGAGCCACCGAGTAGCGGTCGCGGTTCTGGAGGACGGTGCCGTCCGCCGTCAGCACGCGGGCCGCCTCGTTATACTTGCCGCCGAACACGCTGATCGGATCGCCGTTCCCTAAGAGCCGCCCGAACTCGCCGGTCTGGCGGTGCTCGCCCCGGTCGAACGTATATGCGACGCGGAGGCGCTGCGTGTCGGTCACTTCCCAGATAAGCGAGGTGAGCAACGTGTAGCGGTTGGTGCGGGTGTTGCTCGGCTGGTAGAGGCGGATGCGGTCGAGCACGTCGCCGTCGCCGTTGAGGTCCACGCCCTTGTTGAGGGTCGGGTTAGCCCCGCGCAAGCGTGCGTCATTCTCTTCCACCGCCGAGGTTCCGCCGCCGTTCGCCAGCGTGCGCTGATAGCCGGGATCGGCGGTCAGGATCAGTCCGTCCATGAGCGTCAGGCGAAGCTGGCCGCGGACGTTTGCGGTGTTCGATGGGTTGATGCGCAGGTTGTAGTAATTGGTGCAGCTGGCGGGCGCCGTATTGTCCGAGCCGGAGCCTGCATTGTCGTCGTCGCGAACGTTGGGCCGGATCGCGGCGCGGACGCAGTTCGGGATGTTGTCGAAATCCCGGTTGAGGGCGTAGTCGCTCGCCAGGCCGTTGTTGTAGCTGTTGTTCCGATTGCGGTTGAAGTGGCCCGCGATCGAGAAGAAGTCGCCGCCCGAGCCGATCGGCTGATAGATGCGGGCGTTGAACTGATCCTTGCGAAGCCGTCCCGGCCCCTTGAACTTGTCATATTCCTGGCTCGATGCCGCGATCCAGGCGCGGGTGCCCCAGGGCGTGAAGCTTCCGGTCTGCACCATCCCGAAGGCGCGGAAATAGTCGAAGCTGCCGACCGAGCCTTTAAGGATGACCCCGAAGTCGGTGGTGGGGATGAGCGAGCGATAGGAAACCACGCCGCCCGCGGCCGACGGGGTCGGGCTGTCGACGTCGGTGGTGCCGAGATTCACGGAGACCTGGTCGATCAGCTCGGGATCGAACTGCTGGTTGCCGAAGATGGCGTAGTTGCCGGTGTCGTTGAGCGGCAGGCCGTCCCAGAGAAGGGCGATGCGGTTGCCGGGGAAGCCGCGGATGCGGAGGTTGCCGCCGGCCGAGCCGTAGGGATCGGTGTTGGTGTAGTTGACGCCAGGGATCAGGTTGATCGTCTGGAGGATCGACTGGCCTTCGGCCTGGCGTCCGATGATCTCCTGCGTGAGGATCGAACGCGTCTTGGGAACGTCGGGAACGGCGACGCCGCCGACATCCTGCTTCCTCGAGCCGGTGATGACGATCTCGTCCTCGACCGCGGCCGAACCGGTGGACTGGGCAGCGGCCATGGCAGGCATGACGAGCGCGGTGGTCGCGCAAAGCAGCGTGAACTTCTTCATGTGAAATGATCCCCAACGGCAAATGAGCTTCGCCCGCGGCGGACCGAAGGTCCCCCCATAGGTGCGCCGCGACAAAACTCGATAAGGACCCACTAAGGCCCATATATTTCTGATTCAAGTCAGCAGCTTGGGGTGTCTGAATTTAACTG
>DASVUA010000773.1:0-2630 GCA_036387295.1 Thermoanaerobaculia bacterium
GCATCGGCAACGTCACCCTGATCTCCTCCGACAAGAACACACCGCGCTACGTCCTCCACTCGGTGAACGACCCCCGCGCGGTCCGCGAAATCGTCCGCGCCCAAGCGTATCAGGCCAGTCATCGGCAGGTGTTTACGCGAGCGACGTAGCGGTCGTGTGTTGACGCGCGTTGTCTGTTATCCGTTGTCCGTTGTCCGTGACCCGTTGCCCGGGCCTTTTCGCCTGGTCCCACGACTCACTGCCCCGTCAGCCGAGGAAGCCCGGGCAACGGGCAACGGGAAACGGGCAACTCCGAACCGACAACACCACCCACCCTCCGCCCGTGTTACCGTACACGACAGTCACGTCCCCATAATTCTGGAGGTCTGTCCGTGCGTGTTTCCGCTCGTCTGCGGCTGCGGCTTGCCGCGGCGCTTGTCCTGTCGCTCGCCCTTGCATCCGAGGCTGCGGCGCCGTGCGCCGGCACCGCCGAAATGCCGTTCGCGCTCCCGAGCACGATCGCTCCGGAGAAGCTCGCCGCGTACGAGGCGCAGATTCTCGGGTGGCTGGAGAAGCGCGCATACGACACGGAATTGCGCTGGTGCGGCGACAAAGGCATCCGAGACACCGGTCCGTGGGTCAAAGACGTTTACTACGGCACACACAAAGCCGCGAAGATCTACTACTCCCCCGCGGTGATCCGCTGGCTGCAGTCGGGGCGCAATGGCGAGATCCCCGACGGCGCAATGATCATCAAAGAGCAGTTCGACGCGCCGGCGGCGAAATGGACGGACAAAACGCCGCCACCGGTGAGCGACTGGACGATCATGATCAAGGACGCGAAAGGGTCCGCCGACGGCTGGTGGTGGGCCGAGCTCTGGAGCGGCATGCCGCTCGACGATCATCAGTACCCCTTCCAATATCCCAACGCCGGCTTCGGGATTTACTGCACGCGCTGCCACGCCTCGGCTGAAAAAGAGTCGACCTTCTCGTCGCTCACGAACATCGAAGGCTTTCCCGGCGATCCGCTCACGTTCCGAGTCGACGACACCTGGCGTGACGAAGCGACCAGACGTGCGCGTCACGCGGTAGCCGCGCCTGCAGCGCCGCCCGCGACGCCGGTCGTTGCGCCGAATCCGACGTTTCTGCCGACGTTCCGCTCGATGCCGCCTGTCGCCGAAAGCGATGTAGTGAAGATTCCGAATGAAACGTGGGATCACGTCCCTGCGCTCCGCACAGCCGACGGCAGCCAGATGTTCGTCACTTCCGACCAGTGCCAGTCGTGCCACAGCGCGGCGAACGGCCCGTTCGGGCCGGCCATGTTCCTCACCAACAAAGACGGCAAAGGAATCAACGTCTCGCCGTATACCGAGTGGCGCTGGTCGCCGATGGGCCTCGCCGGCCGCGATCCGATCTTCTACGCACAACTCGACAGCGAGCTCTCGTACCTCGACACGATCGAAGACGAAGCGACGCGCACGAGCCTCGAGCACTCGGTGGTCAACACCTGCTTCCGCTGCCACGGCGTAATGGGGAAACGGCAGCACGACATCGATCATCCGGACACGAATTTCAGCGTCGAATACCTGATGCGCACCGGCAGCCAGCCCGGGGCCAAGTATGGCGCCCTCGGACGCGACGGCATCAGTTGCGCCTCCTGTCACCACATCCGCCGCGACGTGGTACCGGCCGCGTGGAAGAAGTCGCCGCTCGAGTTTTTCCTCACCAACACCATCACCGGGCTTTTTCAGACCGGCAAGGCGAACGAGTTGTTCGGCCCGTTCAAAGACGACGAGATCGCGACTCTGCCGATGGAAAACGCGCTCGCCATCAAGCCGGTGCATAACGAATACATCAAGAGCTCGCGCATGTGCGGCAGTTGCCACACCATCGATCTCCCCGTCGTCGACGACCCGCCCGTGCGCCCGGTCGACGCGACTACACCGCATTCCATCGAACAGGCGACATATCTCGAATGGCTCAACAGCGCGTACCAGAACGAGTTCGGTACGCCGTCCAAACATGCGCAGACCTGTCAGGACTGCCACATGCCGACGAAGCTGGTGAACGAGCGTCTGAACATCGACGTCGATCCGATTCAGACGCGCATCGCCATCGTCGAAGACGAGACATATCCCGCAGCCGAGCATCGTGCGCCGACCAGCGACATCACGGTCCGCTTTCGCGAGAAGGATTTCGCGCGCCACGAGTTCCTCGGCATGAACGGGTTCCTGCTCGAGATGTTCTCGCAGTTCAACGACATTCTCGGCGTGCGTAAAAGCGATTACATGACCGGCACCTCGGACAACCTGCAGAACGCGCAGGCGAACCTCTTTGAACAGGCGCGCAAGCGGAGCGCGACCGTGACCACCACAAAGTCGGTCAACGGGCGCACGCTCACTGCAGACGTCACCGTGACGAATCTCGCCGGACATCGCCTGCCGAGCGGCGTCGGATTTCGCCGCGCGTTCATCGAGCTGCTCGTCCTCGAAAACCGCGACGGCCGCGATCGCGTGGTCTGGAGCTCCGGCCGGACGAACAGCGTCGGCGTCATCGTCGACGGCGAAGGGCGGCCGCTGGCGACGGAGTTCTTCGCCAACGGCGCCTATCAAAAGCACCACGAAACCATTACGTCCGACGAGCAGGTGCAA
>DASVUA010000774.1:0-6387 GCA_036387295.1 Thermoanaerobaculia bacterium
CGGTGAGCTCCGGCGTCGCGAACGTGCCCGGCTCGCCGCGCGACTTCCAGTGCGCGTCGTGCAGCTCCACGAGCCGGTCGTAACCTTCGAGCAGCTCTTCGCGAGTCGAGAGCTGCGTCAGCGTCCAGTCGGGCGTGTAGCGATCGATGCGGCGGCGGAAAAAGCGGAAGCGGTCGCGCCTGTTTTTCGGGATCGACTGCAGCAGCGCTTCCATCGTGGCGGGCAGCACGAGGCGCGGCGCGACATGCCCGAGCTCTTCGCGAAAGCCGCGAGCGTCCTCGCGCAGCAAGGCGACGGCCGGCGAGTCGGGGAGGATGTTCGACAGCGCGATCATGTCGGCGCGCATGCTCGTCAGCGCGCCGAGGAGCGACTGCAGCACCTCGCGCTCATGGCCGCGGCGGATCACGAAATCGAAGTGCTCGACGGGCGCGGTCGCCCCGATGAACTGCAGCGTGCTGAGATTCAGAACGCCCTTCATCGATTCGGTCTTGAGCGACATCGGCGCGAGGCCGACGAGCTCGTTCGCGTCGTCGCGCACTGTGACGATGCGGAGTTGCTCGTTGGCGCCGAAATGCTGCGTCCAGAGATCGGTCCACAGCCAGCTCGCGAACAAGCCGTCCGAGGCGCTTTGCTCGTGCAGCGCTTCCCACTCGGGCTTCAGGCGCTGGAGACCTTCGACGTCGTTGCAGATCTGGACCTTCATCGCTCAGGCCGCGCGCGGCGCGCGGCGCCTGTCCGCGATCGTCTCCCGCAGGAACTTCAGCAGCGCACGCTCTTCCATCGACAAGCCGACGCGCACCACCGGGCTTCCTTTGCGCGTCTTGCGCATCATCTCGAACGTGCGTCCTTCCATGTATTCGTCGAGCAGGCGCGGGCAGATGTACGACGAGCGGCAGACCGCCGGCGTGTTGCCGAGTTGCTCGGCCGTCGCCACGATCGCTTTCCGGATGCGACGTTTGCGCTCCGCTTTGCTCGTCCCCTGTCCCTGCATCGCCAGCGCGATCGAGCAGAGCAGCGTGCCGGCCCAGGTGCGGAAATCTTTCGCGGTGAAGTCTTTGCCGATGATCGACTGAATGTAGTCGTTCACATGGCGGTCTTTGACGTCGATCGTGCGGCCGTTCTGCAGGAACTTGAAGAGCTCCTCGCCGCGCGTTTTTTTCAACTGGCCGATGACCTGCGCGACGTCGCCGTCCTGAATCGCACGTTTGTGGCTCTTGCGCCATTTGCCGACGTAATCGAATCGCACCGTATCGCCTTCGAGTTTCACGTGCGAGCCGCGAATCGTCGAGAGGCCGAACGTCGATTCCGCCTCGGCGCTCTTGTCGTTGCCGATGCGGAAGAAGCCCTGATCGATGAGCCGCACCATCGCCGCGAGCACGCGCTGCCGCTCGAGCGTCTCGCTCTTGAGATCGGCGCGCACGCGGCGCCGCAGCGCGGGGAGCGCTTCGCCGAACTCCACCACACGCCGGAACTTCGCGTCATCGCGCTGCGCGCGAAAACGGGGATGGTAGAGGTACTGCGTCCGCCCTTTCTTGTCGACGCCAAGGACCTGGAGCGGGGAGGTTTCACCACGGGCGATGCGGACATTCATCCACGCCGGAGGGATGCGCAGACGCGCGATGCGCGCCAGCACCTTCTCCTCCGAGACAGGCGTGCCGTCCGGCAACCTGTAGGTAAATCCTGATTCCTTCGTTCCCTCGCGCCGGATTCCATTTGCGTCGAGATTCCAGCGGCGCCGAACGCCCTTGATGGCCATTGGGCGCGAAATTTTGCGAGAACGGTGCCGCGGGTTCCGGCACAATGCGCGACTCGGAATGCAGCAGAGCGAAATCCCCATCCGGCGCAACGAACGGCTCCTCGTCGGCATCACCGCCGCCGTCATTGCGCTGACGCGCTTCGTTGCCCTGTCGAAGACGCCGTGGGACTGGGACGAGGTGCTGTTCTGTCTCGCGCTCAACGACTACAACGTCGCCTGGCACCAGCCGCACCCGCCCGGCTTCCCGCTCTACATCGCGCTCGGCAAAATCGTGCGGCTGTTTGCCGACAGCGATTTTCACGCGCTGCAAACCCTCAACGTCATCGCCGCGATGTGCGCCTTCCCGGTGATGTTCTGGACGGCGCGCGCGTTCCGCATGAGCGTTCACGGCGCGATGGCGGCGGGGATTCTTTTCGCCTTCCTGCCGAACGTCTGGTTTTTCGGCGGCACCGCGTTCAGCGATCTTCCCGCCGCCCTGCTGTTTCTCGCGGCCGTCGGCGCCTACATCGGCAGCGGCACCGACGCGCGGCGCTATGTGGCCGGCGGCGTGCTGCTCGCGGCCGGCGTCCTGTTCCGTCCGCAGAACGCCGTCGTGGCAGTGTTTCCCTGGACCGTCGCCACCGTCCGCATGATGCGCGCGAAACGGTGGCGCGCACTCGCGGCCAGCTCGCTCGTCATCATCCTCATCGTGGCGATCGGGTTCGGCGCGGCGATGTGGGTGACCGGCTTCGACGCGTACGTCGGAGCGCTGCGCGCACACAGCGCGTACGTGAAGATGTCCGACAGTTTCACCGCGCCCACGCGGCCGCCGCTTTCCGAGGTGCTCTGGATTCAGCTCGATCCATACGAAGGGGGCAAGGCCTCCATCGTCATGGGCGTTCTCGCGCTCATCGGGATCGCCGGCGGGCGTCGCCGGACGGTCGCGGAGATCCTCCTCACGTTCGTCCCGTTTTTCGTCTTCGCGTTGTTCACGGTCAATCCGTCGGGCTCGAGCCGCTTCTCGCTGAACTACATCAGCGGCGTCGTGCTGCTCGCGGTGGAAGGGGCGGCGGTGCTCGGGCGGCTCGCCGGACGCCTGCATCCTCGAGCCGATCTCGCCCTCCGCACCGCCGTCATTGCGGCGGTCGTGCTCCGCAACGCCACCTGGACTCTGCCGGCATTCGAACTGCCGCGGAGCACCCCTTCGCCGCCGGTCGCGGCGGCCATGTGGATCCGCGACCACGTGCCGCCGTCGCAAACGCTGTTCGTCGACGAGGGGATGTGGCCGTGGGCCCGCTACTACGCGCGGAACCACAAGCAGATCCGGCCGCACATCCCATTCAACGTGATCACGAATCCGGAGTCGATCGACGGCTGGTACATCGCCAACGGCCTGCCGAGCGGCGACGGCGCGATCCAGTTCATCCGGCCGCGCAACCGCGTCTGGAATCTCGTCACGAAACGCTGCTTCGAATCGTACGTGCAGCCTTCCGCGAACGTCGTATTGTTCGGCGCCGGCTGGCACGGACCGGAAGGGGACGAGACCGACTCCTGGCGCTGGGCCGCCGATCGATCGCTGCTGCTCCTCGGACCTGCACCGGGCAATCGCGAGCTGCGCCTGAAGTTCTCGCTGCCGCTCGACTCGCTCGAACTGCCGGTCACCGTCACGTTCCGCTTCAACGGCGCGGTCATCGACACCATCACCACGTCGGAAGCGGAGCACGAGGTGCGGTACGTCGTGCCGTCGCGCACCACCAGTCCCAACATGCTGAACATCGAGGTGAGCGACTCGTTCGTGCCGGCAGAAAAGGGCTCACACGACCGGCGCCGGCTCGCGCTCATGCTGCGCAGGGTGTCGTGGAACAGGCCCTAGAATGAGTGCCCGGTGACGGCGCGGCAGAAACGGATCGTTCTCGTGCTCTCGGTTCTGATCGCGCTGACGCGGCTCGCCGCCGTCGCGCAATCGTTTCTCGATTGGGATGAAGCGCTCTTCATTTCCGGCGTGCGCGCGTTCGACGTCGCGGTGCATCACCCGCATCCGCCCGGCTACCCGCTGTTCGTCGGCGCCGCGAACGTGCTGCACGCGTGCGGTATGGACGAGTTCCGTGCGCTGCAGGCGATCGCCCTGGCCGGCGCCTGCCTGCTCTTTCCGGCGCTCTTCGCGCTGGCACTCGAGCTCGGATTCGACTTTGCGACGGCGGCCGCCGGCGCGGCGCTGTTCGCCTTCCTGCCGAACGTCTGGCTGTACGGCGGCACCGCGTTCAGCGACGTTCCGGCCGCGGCGCTGACGTTTGCTGCCTGCGCGCTGCTGTTGCGCGGGCGGCGCGACGCGCGGGCGTTTTTTCTCGGCGCGCTCGTGCTCGGCGTCGCGGCCGGGATGCGCACGCCGAGTCTCCTGGTCGGCGCCGTCCCGGCGCTGCTCGCCACCTGGCACCGCGTGCGGGCACGCGAGTACGTGCTCGTCCTCTGCGCGACGTTCGCCGGCGCGGCGGTCGTTGCGGCGAGCTACGGCGGCGCCGCACTCGCCTCGAGCAGCGTCGCCGATTACGTCGACGCCGTTCGCGCGCAGAGCCGCTATGTGCGCGACGTCGATTCGTGGCGGAATCCGCAGCGCGGCCCGATCGGCGGCGCGTTTTTCACGTTCGTGCTGCAACCGTTTCAGCACCGCGACGTGCTGAACGGAATCGCCATCGCGGCCGGCGTATCGCTGCTCGCCGCATTGTGGCGTCGCCGCGCCGCGCCGCTGTTGACGTTCGCGATGTTCGCGCCGCTCGCGCTCGTGGCGTCGCTCAACTTCGACATCAACGCCGCGTCCCGCTACGCGATCGGCTTCATGGGCGCGCACGCGCTGCTCGCGGCCGACGGGTTTCGCGTGATCTTCCGCCGCACCGCGGCGCAGGCCGCATTCAGCGCGATCACGATCGCGGTGCTCTGCGTCGTCACCGCGCCCGCGCTGCGCGAGCAGCGCACCACCGTGGCGCCGGCCGTCGCCGCGTTGCGTTATGCCGAGAGGCACGTCGACCCGAAACAGCCGCTCTATGTCCACGGCTCGATGCGGCCGCACGCGGACGTGCTGCTGCACGGAAGAGAGGTCCGCTTTTTCGTCGATTACGAACGCGTGGAGCGCGGCGCGTGGGTGATCGACGAGCGCGTGCATCCCGCCGCGGTCACGTTCGTCCGTCCGCGCCGCGCGACGTGGAAGGTCCTGCGGCGCCGCAACTACGAGGCCGCGGTGCTGCGCAAATGACGCGCAACGAGCGCGTGGCGGCGTGGTCTCTCGGCCTGTTCGCCGCGGTGATGCGCTGGCCCGCGCTGTCGCTGACGTTGTGGGACTGGGACGAGGCGCTCTTCGCGCTCGCGCTGCGCGACTACGACGTGACGGCGCACCACCCGCACCCGCCCGGGTTCCCTCTCTTCATCGCCGCGGCGAAGCTCGTGCCGCTCGACGCATTTCACGCGTTGCAGAGCGTGACGTTCATCGCGTCCCTGTGCGTCTTCCCCGCGATGTTTTTTCTCGCGCGCGAGCTGCGTGCGACGCCGTTCGTGGCGATGGCGTCGGCGCTGCTCCTCGCGTTTTTGCCGAACGTCTGGTTTTTTGGCGGCACCGCGTTCAGCGACGTGCCGTCGCTCGTCCTCGTGCTCGTCGCCTGCGCGCTGCTGCTGCGCGGCCGGACCCGCGACGTGTCCTTGCTCGCCGGCGCGGCGATGCTCGGAATCGCGGCGGCCGTTCGTCCGCAGAATCTCCTGATCGGATTCGTGCCGTTCGTGCTCGCGTTTCTGCAGCGGCGGCGCGCGGCGGTCGTGGGCGGATGCCTGATCGCGCTGATTCTCGTCGCGAGCTTCGGAACCGCCGCCGCCGCGAGCGGCGGGTGGGATGCCTATCGCGAGACGCTCACACGTCACGAGCGCTACATTCGCGAGGCCGATTCGTTTCTCAGTCCGCGCAGGCCGTGGCTGCCGCAGGTGGCGGACGATTTCTTCGTCCGCCCGTTCCGCGCGCTTCCGATCAACATCGCGCTCACACTCCTCGCACTTCTGGGACTGCGCCGAACGCCGTGGATTGCGCTCGCGATGTTCGGGCCGTTTCTGCTCTTCGCCTGGCTGTATCTCGATTTTCACAGCGCCAGCCGCTTCTCGATCGGGTACATGCCGCTCTTCGCGCTCCTGGCCGCGGAGGGGATTCCATCGCGAGGCCGCACGATCACGCTCGGAGCGCTGACGGTTCTGCTGGTCGCATGGAGCTGGCCGGCGTTGCGGGTCGTGCACACGACCCCTTCGCCGACGTTCGCGGCGATGCAGTCGATCGATGCGCCGCTGGACGCGCCGCTGATTTACGTCGACGAGCGTCTCGCCGCGCACGCCGAGCTCCTGCTGCCGCACGTGCAACGACAGCTCGTGCGCGTCACGCCACAACTCGAACTGCCGCGCGGATCGATCTTGATCAAAGAAGGCGCGAGTCTCGCGCCGGGCGCGACGAATTTCACCCGTACCCGCGATCGCCTCGAAGGCATCGCCCGCCCACGCTACTTTGAAGTGTCGGTCATCCGCCGCTGAGGGGCGTTTGAAGAGACGCTCGATTTGGTGGAGCGGCGGGCTTCAGCCCGCCGTTCATGCTCGGCGGGCTAAGAGCCCGCCGCTCCACCTAAAACAAA
>DASVUA010000775.1:0-1537 GCA_036387295.1 Thermoanaerobaculia bacterium
GCTGATCGTCGCGCCCAGCGGCTGCGACAGGATGCTGACGCTTGCGTAGGATGTCGAGCAGTCGACGGTAATTGCTACCGACTCACTCTCGATGGTGCGGACCTGCCCCGTTGTGGTGTCGGCGCCCGTGACACGTACGAAGTACGACGCGTCAGACATCGCTCGGAACGCCAGGACCGACTGCGTCCCAACGGGGAAGTTGAAGCTTGCGTCACCTTGCCGCCACTCATATGTGTAAGGCGCCACCAACCCGTGCACCTCGGCGCTAAGCGTCACATCGGATTCGTACGGAACGAAACGACCTGGTGTAACGGATACGTCGACCCGCGCGGCCGGCTGCTGCGCTGCCTGAACAGCCAGATGCAGAATCTCGGAATCGAAAAGCTTCCCGGTCGCGTCTATTCTTCTGACCCAGACCGTCTGAGGCCCGGTGACGGTGATGGCGACGCTGGCCGCAATCGAGAAAGGCGCCCGGTCATCGTCGTAGCTCGCGGTCTGATGCCATTCGTACGCGACTGCGCTCCCCGCAGGAGCACCCAGCATTACCGTAGTTCCGCTCGGCACCACGAGATACGTACACGCACCGCTGCTTTTGATGCAACCTTGCGTCACGCGTCGGCGTGGCGGCAGGCATCCCGTGCACGCGACGAGGATCGGTTCACTATCGTGGACGACCTGAATGGATTCACCTTGGTGAACGACAGTCCCTTTCACTCTAACCCAGTAGGTGTTGTTCGGCTTTCCTTCGAAAGTTGCTGCAGTACCAAGTGGCGCTGTCGTCGCGTCGGAGCCCTCATAGCGCCACTCGTACGTCACGGACGTCGCAGCGGAATTGACGACGGCCGTCAGCGTTGCGGTACTTCCGGGAACGATCGGTTCCGGCGTCTTAGGAGAGTCGCCAACCAAAAGAGGCGTCTGAATAGTAGTGATCTTGAAAACGGGCCAGAAGACCGGCGGGCACGCCGTCTCCGCCGCCTCGACGCCGACGAAGGCGGGCGTCGCAGACGTTGCTCTGTAGGCAAACGCACGACCCGTCGTACTCGTCAAGTTCCACGTCAATGTAGATTCGAGCGGGTCGCCCTCGGCTGTTGCGCCACGCGCGTTCAGCACAATACGCGCACCCAGCGGTACGTAGACGCTTACATCCCTCTTGTACTGCTGGGCGACAGGATCAAGTCCCTGCGGCGTGGTCAAGCGGCAGACGGTCAAGGTCACATTCCGTGCGATCGTCTGGCCACACTCGCCTGTGATCTCCACCCAGTATGATTCGCTGTGATAGCGTACCCCGCCCGGCAAGCTAAGGATCGGCGATCGGCCGTTTTCGATCGGCTTTCCGCGGAAAGGCCAGAACCCTTCGAACCACTTATACTCGAGGTTTGTACCGGTAGCCGTGACGGCGAGAGTAAACGACGAAGTGTTTGTTCCCGCACTGTAATATTCCGGACTCTGTGTGAAACCGGTGTATCGCGGAGGAGCACAGTACCTGAACATCAACGATTCACTGTCTACCGATACTTGCGCATCACACGCATCGCTG
>DASVUA010000776.1:0-4430 GCA_036387295.1 Thermoanaerobaculia bacterium
ATTACCTGCACCTCGTCTACCACTTCGGCGTGAATCTGGTGACGGCGGTGTTCCGCGACGGCACGCGGGTGGTGTGATTCTGCGTCGTGAATTTGGTGGAGCGGCGGGCTTCAGCCCGCCGCTCCACTAGAACGCGTGACGCTCGCCGGAAGCCGGCGGGCTAAGAGCCCGCCGCTCCACAGGAGACGTGCGTGTAATGCGCGGCGATTCTTTCGTACAGCCTGCCGCCGACGGTCGTCTTTACTTCGTGCGAGCAGCCGCCGATGTGGGGGGTGAGGATCAGGCGTGGATCGTCGGGGAGCGGCGTGTCGGGCGGTTCGGGGTCGAACACATCGAGAGCGAGGCCGGCCAGATGATTGCTCGCCAGTGCCTCGAGCGCCGCGCGTTGATCGAGCACTTCGCCGCGCGCCGCGTTGATGACGTACGAACCGCGACGCAACGCGCGCAGCTCGCGCGCGCCGATGATCGTGCGCGTCTCTTCCGTCAACGGAACGTGCACGGTGAGGATGTCGGTCGTCGCGAGCAACTCCGCCAGCGACGCGACGCGCGTCACCGAGCCAAAGTCCTCGACGTAAGGATCGTACGCCTGCATCTGCATGCCGAACGCTTGCGCGAGGCGCGCGACACGCGTGCCGACCTGACCGAGACCGATGATGCCGAGGCGGTGGTGACGGAGCTCGTGGCGCGTCGCGCAATCATCGCGGTGAAAGCGTCCCTGCACCACTTCACGCGTGTAGAACGGCACCGTGCGCGTGAGCGAGATCATGAAGCCGACGACGAGCTCCGCGACCGCGTCGGCATTGACGCCCGGCATGTGAATCACCCTGATGCCACGCTCGCGCACTGCCGCGGCGTCGATGTTGTCGATGCCGCTCGTCCCCTGCGCGATCAGCTCGAGCCGCGGCGCCGCTTCGATCACGCGCCGGGAAACTTTGTTGTAAGCGCGTGTCACCAGCACGTGCGCTTCACCGACGATCGCATGCAGCTCATCCTCGGTGCGTACGGGCTGGTGGATCACGTGAAACCGGCCGTCGGCGCGTGCGCGCTCGAACAGCGAGCGATCGACGTCGGCGGCGACGAGCAATGTCTTGAGCATCTTGCTCAGGATAGACTGAGAACGATTGGCTCGCAGACTCCGGAAACACCGCGCCGCGTTGCTCGCCCTCGCGGTCTACAACTTCGCGCTGTTCTTCCCGATCGCGTTCATGGGGCGCGTCGTCTCGCCGAACGACATCTATTACAACTACTACCCCTGGGCGACCGTCAAGCCGGCCGAGGTCGTGCTAGCGCAGAACTCGTCGCTCAATGATCCGGCCACCGCGTATCTCACGCTGATGTCGCTCGCGCGCGACGACTGGCGGACGTTTCACTGGAATCCGTACATCGCCAGCGGCGTCCCCGGCTTCGGCTCGTCGGCGTCGGCGATGCTGACGCCGTTCGCACTGATTCCTGCGCTGCTCGTCCCTGAAGCGTGGATCTACACCGCCGTCCTCTTTCTGAAGCTGAACGCGTCGTTCCTCTTCGCCTACTTCTGGCTGCGCGAAGAACGCCTCGGCAAACGCGGCGCCGCGGTCGGCGCGATCGTCATCGCCGCCGCCGGCATGTACGCCGTGCGCTGGCTCTGGCAGATCACGAACACGACCGTGCTCTATCCCGCCCTGCTCTGGATCGTGCGCCGCACGCTAAACGGCAAACGCAACTCGATCGCGCTCGTAGCACTCGTCGCGTTCTCCTACGCCGTCTCAGGATTCCCCGCCGCGATGGCGTACGGCGCCTGGATGGTCGCCCTGTATTTCGTTGCCGGTTGCCTGTTGCCCGTTGCCCGCGCAGCGTCGCTCAGGCGAAACAACCCGAGCAGCCCGCAACAAAGCCCGGGCAACGGGCCACGGACAACGGGCAACCTGCGACGCGACGTCCTCCGCGACACCGCCGCCGTCGTCATCGCCTGCGCGATCGCGCTTCCGATGCTCGTGCCGTTCGTGCAGTTGCTCAAACGTTCGGGTTACCTCGAAGTGCGTCAGCGGACGAGTCTCGCCGCCGTCTATCCGATCGATCACCTGCGCAATTTCATCGAGCCTGACCGCCTCGGGCATCACGCGTACAAGAACTGGAAAGGCGATGCGCGCCTCGGGCCGCTGAACAATTACACCGAGACTTGCCTCTATCTCGGCTTGTTGACGCTGCCGCTCGCGCTCCTCGGCATCTTCAATCGCCGCGCGCGTGCGCGGTGGTTCTGGCTCGCATTCGGCGCGTTCGTCGTCGCCTGCATCTTCGGGATGCCTGGCGTCGCGCCGTTCGTCGCGACACTGCCGGGGTTCAAGTTCTCCGCGCTCGCGCGCGTGTCGCTGCTGCTCCCGCTGGCGGCCGGCTACCTCGCCGCGGCGGGAACGCGGTTGTTGCGGTGGCGCGTGCTGATGCTCGCGGCGGCGCTCATCATCTCGTTCGATCTCGCGCTGCTCGCGGCCCGTTTTTACCCCTACCTCGAGCCGCGCATCGCGCAGGTGCCGCTGACGCCGATGATGCAGTTCCTGCGCGAGGAGAAAGGTCCGTATCGCGTCGCGCCGTTCTTCGATTACTTCTGGCCCAACACCGCGGAGCTCGTGCGGTTCGAGGACGTGCGCAGCCATTTCACGTCCGAGGGGATGTATCGCCGTCTGCTGACGCGGCTCGATCCGGGTGCGTGGGGCGGCGCGTCGACCGTCATCACGTTCAACAGCGTCAACTTCAATTACGCCGATCCTCTCACCGGCCTGCTCGGCATCCGCTGGTACCTCGAGCACAACGTCATCGACATCGTGAAATGGTCGGTCTTCAGCGCGACGGTGCCTGGCGTGCAGGAGATCTCGGCCTGGTTGCCATTGCGCGCCGACACGGCAGCGCAGCGGACGATTCGCGTCGAGGCCGAGCCGTTCTGGTCGATCGAGCTGCCGGTGCGCGTGGATGAGGCGAAGGCGAATGCGAGACTCGACGTCGAGCTCGTGAAAAACGGCCGTGTGGTCTGGTCGCGCGCATTCGAAAAAAACGACGTCACGGCCCTCGGCAAGGTCTACATCCCGCTGCGGCCGTATGCGCGGCTGGGCGAAAGCGCGACGCTGCGCGTGCGGGCGACGAACATGACGGCGTTCCTCCTCGAAGGTGCGAACTCGAACGCGAACGAAGCTCGATTTTTCTACGGCCGTGTGACCATTCCGGTGATGTTCGAGCGCGAGCTGCCGGATGGCCGCGTGTTCCGCAATCTCGCCGAACTGCCGCGCTTCCGCGCCGTTTCGCGTTTGCGGAAGTTGAACGACGACGAGTTTCTCGCCGCGCGCGACGTCGACTTTGCGCACGAGGCGGTGATCACGGACGATCCGGTCATGCCGCCGCAGCTCGGCCCGGCGAATGCTCGCGTGACGCTCGCGAGCTACGCCCCTGACCGGCAGCGCGTCGTCACCGAATCCGATGCGCCGTTCTATCTCGCTTCGTCCGAAAAGCTGACGCCGGAACTGCGCGTCACGATCGACGGCCGCGCCGCGCGCGCCATCGAGACCGACTCGATGTTTGCTGGCGTCGAAGTGCCGGCCGGGAAGCACGAGCTGCTGTTCACGCGTCGCATCGGGCGCGGTTGGTGGTGGGCGGCGATTGTCGGCGGAATCCTCTGGCTCGGCATCGCGCTTCACGAAGCATTCGGGCGGCGCAACGCCGCGGTTTGACTTAGGATGCGCGTCGCGAGCATGACATGCGACTTCTGAACGATCTCCTCGAAAACAACCGCGCCTGGGCTGCCGAGATGACGCGGCAGGATCCCGACTTTTTCTCCCGCCTCGCCAGCAGGCAGACGCCCGACTATCTGTGGGTCGGCTGCTCGGACAGCCGCGTGCCGGCGAATCAGATCGTCGGCCTGCTTCCAGGCGAGATGTTCGTGCACCGCAACGTGGCGAACGTCGTGGTGCACACCGATCTGAACTGCCTTTCGACGATCCAGTTCGCGGTCGACGTGCTGCGCGTGAGCCACATCATCGTCTGCGGCCATTACGGCTGCGGCGGCGTGCTCGCGGCGCTGCGCGGCGAGAAATTCGGACTGGTCGACAACTGGCTGCGCCACGTGCAGGACGTGCGGCGGAATCATCAGGAAGAGATCGACGCACTGTCCTCGGAGCAGGAGCGCCACAATCGCCTCTGCGAGCTGAACGTCATCGAGCAGGTCGTGAACATCAGCCAGACCACGGTCGTGCAGGACGCATGGGCCCGCGGCCAGGCGCTCGCGATCCACGGCTGGATCTACGACATCCGCGACGGCCTCCTCCGCGACCTCGGCCTCTCCATCACCGCCGAGACGGAACGTCCGGTACGCACCGACAGCCCCCGCTGGCGCAGCTAGCGAGGGGCGCATACCTGCCTGGTGGAGCGGCGGGCTCTTAGCCCGCCGACGATTGCTCGGCGGGCTAAAG
>DASVUA010000777.1:0-5458 GCA_036387295.1 Thermoanaerobaculia bacterium
CGAGAAACTGGCGGAGCTCATCGGCGCTGAAGTGCAGTGGGCCGATGACTGCGTCGGCGCCGATACGTCGAATCTCAAAGAAGGCGAGCTGCTGCTCGTCGAGAACCTCCGCTTCCGCGCCGGCGAAGAGAAGAACGACGCCGAATTCGCGGCCGAACTGCGCAGGCTCGCCGATTACTACGTCAACGACGCGTTCGGCGCATGTCATCGCGCACACGCGTCGATCGACGCGCTGCCGCGCCTTTTCCCGAAAGAGAACACCGCCGGCGGACTCCTGCTCGCGAAAGAGCTGGAGTTCCTGCAGAAGGTGACGAACATCAGCGAGCGTCCGTTCGTCGCGCTGATGGGCGGCGCCAAGATCGCCGGCAAGATCGAGCCGCTCGAAGCACTGGTGAAGCTCGCCGACAAAGTGCTGATCGGCGGCGGGATGGCCAACACGTTCCTGGCCGCGCGCGGCGTGCCGATGGGCGGCTCGCTCGTCGACACCGATTCGATGGAAGTCGCGCAGCGCATCATGGAAAGCGACACGCTGGCGGAAGTCGTCCTGCCGGTCGACATGGTCGTCGCCGACTCGCTCGACAACCCGGCCGAGATCGACGAGGCGGCCGACGTCAGCGACGGCTACACCGAAAACGAAAAAGCATTCGACATCGGCCCACGCACAGTGACGCGTTACCAGGCCGAGCTCAAAGACGCGAAGCTGATCTTCTGGAACGGCCCGATGGGCGTGTTCGAAAAGGAAGTCTTCGCGAAAGGGACGATGGCCATGGCACGCGCCGTCGCCGAAGCCGACGCGATCACCGTCGTCGGCGGCGGCGAGTCGGTCGAAGCGATCAAAGCATCCGGTTTCGCCAATCGCATCACACACATCTCCACCGGCGGCGGCGCCTCGCTCGAGTTCATCGCGGGCGCGAGCTTGCCGGGGGTGGAAGTACTCAGGAAATGAGGGCGTCGGGCGTCAGGCGTTTGGGGAGTTTCGCCCGGGCGAAAGACCCCATGAGCCCGAGGCCCAACGCCTAAAGCCCATTCAATGGCCCAGGAAATCGAAATCAAGTTCGCCCTCAAGGACCGCGTCGGGCTCGTGCGGCGGTTGCACGAGATCGGCGCGCAGCGTCTTTACAACGAGACGTTCGAAGACAACATCGTCCTCGACCGGCGTGGCGAATTGCGGACGCGCGGCGCACTGCTGCGCATCCGCAAGTTCGGCCGTTATGCGCTCGCCACGTTCAAGGGGCCGGTGGCGTTCGAGGGCGGCGTGAAGAAGCGCGAAGAAGTGCAGACCGGCGTGGAGTCGTTCGAGCTCGCGATTCAACTCTTCGATTCGCTCGGATACAAGCCGGTGTTTCGCTATCAGAAGTTCCGCGAAGTGTGGCGGGTGAAAGATGTGGAAGTGGTTCTCGACCGCACACCGATCGGCGACTACTTCGAGATCGAAGGGGCGATGGATACGATCCGCGCCGTAGCCGAGGAGCTCGGGATGAACATGGACGCCGGCATCCGGCAGAGTTACGCCGACCTGTATCGCCAACATCGCCGCACGCGCGCCGACCTGCCGGAGAACATGGTCTTTCCGCCGGACCAGTTGCCCACCGCATGAAAGGAATGATCCTCGCCGCGGGCTTCGGCACGCGCCTCCAGCCCGTCACCCACACGCTGCCCAAGCCGATGGTGCCGCTGCTCAACCGGCCGCTCATCGCCTGGGCCGTCGAATCGTTTCTGGCCGCCGGCGTGCGCGACCTCATCATCAACCTGCATCATCTGCCCGAGCCGCTCGAACGGTACCTCGCCGACGAATACGCCGGCCGCGCCGAGTTCTTTTTCTCGCGGGAAGAAACGATTCTCGGCACCGGCGGCGGCATCCGCCGCGTCCGTCCGCAGCTCGCGAGCGAAGAAGAGTTCTTTCTCGTGAACGGCGACACGGTGCAGTTCCCGCGATGGGACGACCTGCGCGACGCGCGGCGGCGCATGGATGCGATCGCGGCGCTCACGATGCGCCACGCGCCGGGCAACGACAAATTCACCCCCGTCTATCTCGACGCCGGACGCATCACGGGATTCGGCAAAGGAACCGGCGACGCGATGATGTTCGCCGGCTCGCACGTCATCAGCACGCGCATCTTCGAACATCTCCCGGAGCGCGATTTCTCCGGCATCGTCGAGCACGCGTATCAGCCGCTGCTCGAGACGCAGCGCGAAACGATCGCCGGCGTCGTCGACGACGGCCTCTGGTTCGACATCGGCACCCCGCAACGCTACATGGCCGCCTCGCGCGCGCTGCTCGAAGAAACGCTGCGCGGCCGCCTCGCGCCGGTGCCCGGCACCAGGATCGAAGGCGATTCGCTGCTGCATGAAAGCGCACGCGGCACGGTCTCGCAATCGGTCATCGGCGCCCGCACCGTCATCGAAGGCACCGTGCGCGACTCCGTGGTCTGGGACGACTGCCGCATCGCAAACGGCGCCATCGTCGAAGGCTGCATCATCGCCCACGGCGTAGAACTCCCCGCAGGCGAGTACCGCAATCAGCTGATCGTCGTCGGGGAGAGCGTGGGGATCGCGTAGTTTTCGGGTGGTTGGGCGGGTAGCGAGTGTGGCGTTGCGGGTTGAGGCGTTGCCCGTTGCCCGTTGCCCGGGCTTCATTGCCGGGGCGGCAGATGCCGTTACGAGCGACGCCACATCACCTGCATCGTCACGCATCCCTCCCGCCTCAGCGATAAGGCCCGGGCAACGGGCAACGGGTAACGGGCAACGCCCAAACCCGCAACCCCGCAACACACAACGCGCGCCGCAACCACCCACCCACGCCGCCCGGGTGTACCATCTCTCCATCCCCATGAGCTCAGAACGAGATCCCGACTCCGCGCGGAGGCGTGTCATTTCGGTGTTTCTCGTGCAGGGTCTGATCGGCCTCGTCGTCATGGTCTGGCTCACGTGGGTGCGGAAGGAGCAGACCTCCGCGATTCTCCACGCGCTGGGCAGCGATGCGCCGATCCTCATCGCGATCTTCGTGCTCTTCGCCAGCACGCTCGCGCTGCTGCGGTTCGAGCTGACGGATCTCGTCTACGTCTCGTTCGTCATCACGGTCTACATGGCGATGTTTCCGATCCTCGGCCTCGTTCTCGCCTCATGGATCGCGGTCTTCGTCGCCATCGCCACACGCCTGCTCTCGCTCTTCCAGATCGGGCCTGCGCGCGTGGCGCGGCAGGATCCGGCTACCGACTACGTCAAAGCATTCGGCCTCTTCGGCACATACGGCTTGCCCGTCGTTGCGGCAACGATGGTGTACGAGCACCTCGGCGGCGTCGTTCCGGTCTTGCAGGCGACCCCCGCGAACGCCGCACGCATCGCGGCCGGCGGCGTGACCGTGATCCTCATGAACAGCCTCTTCATGTTCTGGCCGCAGCGCGCGTACGGCTACTCGATCAGCAAGATCGTGAAGGTCTACCTCATCGACGGCACGATGTCGCTCGTTGCGCTCCCCTACGCCATCGTCACCGCGCTGTCGTTCGGCACGATCGGCTGGGGCGGCGTCGTCGCGCTCGCGTTCACCGGCACGATCGCCAACTACATCGCACGGAAACTCGCACTCACGCGCTCGAAAACGAACGACCTCCTGCAGCGCCTCGCCTCGCTGACCAACATCGGCAAAACGATCTCGCTGCGCTACACGACCGACGAACTGCTGCTCGCCGTCTACACCGAATGCACGACCTTCATCGACTGCTCGCTCTTTTCGATCGCGCTGCTCGAGGAGTCGCAGAACGAGCTGTCGTTCGAGCTCGACATCCGTGAAGGGCAGGTGCTGCCGAAGGAGCGTCTGCCGCTCGGCGAAGGACTGAACTCGTGGGTCGTCCTGCATCACCAGCCGCTCCTCCTCGGCAGCACGGCCGAAGAGCGCCGTTTCGGCGTGAAAGCGGTGGCGGACACCAAGCCCACCGAGTCGTGGCTCGGCGTGCCGATGATCGCGCGCGACCGCGTCATCGGCGTCATCTCGATCGAGAGCTACAAGAAGAACGCGTTCACCGCCGACGACCTGATTCTGCTCACCGCCATCGCCAACCAGGCCGCCGTGGCCATCGAGAACGCGCATCTCTATCGCGATCTCGAAGGCCTCACGCACGCGCTCGAAGCACGGGTGATGGAGCGGACCAACGAGCTGCGCGAAACGAACCTGCGCCTCATGGCCGCCGACCGTTCGAAGAACCAGTTCCTCGCCAACATGTCGCACGAGCTGCGGACGCCGCTCAATTCGATCATCGGCTTCTCGAGCGTTCTCATCGACGCGACGCGCGGCCAAGTGCAACCGCGCCTGCATCGCTTCCTCGACAACATTCACGCCGCCGGCAATCACCTGCTCGAGCTGATCAACGACATCCTCGATCTCTCGAAAATCGAAGCGGGAAAGATGGAGCTGCGCACCGATCACTTCGACCTGAACGAAACGATCGCCGCGGTGGAGCGCGTGATGAAGGGCTTCGCCGGCGAGGCGAAGGTGCAGATCCTTTCGGACGTCGATCCAAAACTGCCGCACGTGCGGCTCGACGAAGGGCGGCTCAAGCAGATCCTCTTCAACCTGCTGTCGAACGCGGTGAAGTTCTCGCCGCGGAACGCGCTCGTCACGATCCGCTGCCGCTTCATCCCCGCGGTCGAGTCGCCGATCCGGCTCGACACGGTGCGCATCGACATCAGCGATGAAGGCATCGGCATTCCGCCTGACGAGCTGCAGCGCATCTTCGTCGAGTTCTACCAGACCGAAGAAGGACGCCGGCAGAAACGGGGAGGAACGGGGCTCGGGCTCTCCCTCACGCGCAACTTCGTCGAGCTGCATCACGGGCGGATCGAAGTGAAATCGGCCCCCGGCGAGGGCTCGACGTTCACGCTCTACCTGCCGCTCGACTATGCCGAAGCGGCCGCGCAAGCGGCCCAAACGGCCGTTCTTCCTTTGCGCGACGCCGGTGCGCAGGCGCGGATATAATCCGCCGCCCACGTAACGCCACGCTAAAGGAAATCAGATGTCCAATCGAACGTTCACCATCATCAAGCCCGACTCGGTCCGCAAGGGCAACTTCGGCAAAATGATCAGCCACATCGAAGGCGAAGGGTTTCGCGTCCTCGGTGTCAAGAAAGTCTCTCTCTCGCAGCGGCAGGCCGAAGCGTTTTACGGCGTGCATCGCGAGCGTCCCTTCTTCGGAAGCCTGGTCGAGTACATGACCTCGGGTCCCGTTTACGTCGTTGCACTCGAGCGCGAAAACGCCGTCGCTCACCTGCGCCAGATCATGGGCGCCACCGATCCGGCGAAAGCCGAAGCCGGCACGCTCCGCAAACTGTTCGGCGAGTCGATCGAGCAGAACGCGGTTCACGGCTCCGATTCCGATGACAACGCGAAGATCGAAATCGCGTTCTTCTTCGCGGAATCGGAACTGGTGTAAGCCGCGCCGCCATCCTGTGGAGCGGCGGGGGG
>DASVUA010000778.1:0-5353 GCA_036387295.1 Thermoanaerobaculia bacterium
GCCAGCGCGGGAGAGGTCGCGAGAACCAGCGTGAAGTTGCCGCTGGTTGCATTCGCGGCGAGCGTGCCGGAGTTCGCTGTGCAGGAGATTGTGCCGGCCGCGCCGATCGCCGGCGTCGTGCAGCTCCAGCCGGCCGGCGGAACCATCGAGACGAAGGTCGTGCCGGCAGGCGTGTTCTGCGTGAACGTCGGATTCGTCGCGGCGAGCGGGCCGATGTTCGTGACGCGCTGCGTGTAGGTGATGTTCTCGCCGGCGTACACCGGATCCGGCGTGTCGTTGTTGATCGTCACTTCGAGGTCGGGCGAGCAGGCCACGGTCAGCAGCGCGGCGGTGGAGTTGATGAGGCAGCCGGGGCCGCGGGTGACGACGGCCCGGTAGAGCTTCCCGTTGTCGGCGAGGACGGCGTTGAACGCGTACGTGGTCGCGGTCGCGCCGGTGATGTTCGACCAGTTCGTGCCGCCGTTCGTCGAGACCTGCCACTGATACGCGGTGGCTTCCGCGGCGACGACGCTGAAGGAAGCGAGCGTGCCGGTGCAGACGGTGTCATCGGACGGGTTCTGCGTGATGGTCGGCGGGCCGACGATGGTGACGGTCTCGAAGGAGGTGACAGCGCACGCGTCGGTGTCGTTGCTGTATTCGCGCGAGACGGTGACCGAGAGATTGACGGTGCCGGTGGCGCCGGCGTTGTAGACGATGCCGGTGCCGAGGACGGCCTGCGTCACGGCGCCCGAGCCGCTGCCGTTCGGCGTGATCACGACCGTCGGGAGCGAGGTGTAGCCGCTGCCCGGGTTCGTCACCGTGATGGAGGTGATGACGCCGCCCGAAACGGTGGCGATTGCGGCCGCGCCGCTACCACCGCCGCCGACGAACGAGACGCCCGGCGCGATGGCGTAACCGGTGCCGCCGTTGCCGATGGCGACCTGGTGGACGGTGCCGGTCGAAGCGTTGGTGATCGAGCCGTTGCCGTTCGTGATCGCCCAGAGGACGGTCGAGGCAGGCTGCGCGAGGATCGACGCTACGTTCCCCGACGAGCCGCCGCAAGCAGGCGGCGCGGAGACGATCGGCGGAGGCACGCAGACCTGCACGTCCTCGTCGGTCGTGCCGAGGTAATCGAAGTAGAGAGAAGGAATGCTGCCGTTCACCGCGATCTCGTTCTGATAGAGACCGGCCGGAACGTTCGCGCTGATGTCGGCGTCGAACTCGATCGTCAGGGTCGCGTTGCCCGCAATCGTGAGGCCCGACCACTGCGGCGACTGCGAAGCGTTGGAGACCGTGGCCGTCGCCGCGGCGGCGCCGCTGCTGAAGACGACTGTCGGCGCGCTGGTGTAGCCGTAGCCGGGATTGGTGATGACGATGTTCGTGACGACACCGGCGGAAATCACCGCCTTTGCGGCCGCGCCGCTGCCACCACCGCCGGTGAATGAAATGGTCGGCGCGGTGGTGTAGCCGCTGCCGCCGTTGGTGATCGAAATGCCGGCCACATAGAGGCCGGAGGGATCGGACGCCGGCACACCGTTGATGATCGTGGAGCCGGGGCGGTAGGTGAAGCCGGTGGCGAGCTTGTCGATGATTGCTACGTTCGTAGCAGAGGTGGCGAGCGGGTTCGCGACGGTGATGACGTAGTGCGCGACGTTCGTCGGCGCCTGATTGATGATCGACGGCGTCGTCGTCACCTTCCACGGATCGAGCGCGCCCCAGGTGTTGGTGGCGGTGTCCGACGCGCGGTAGGTGTTGAGGAGCATGCCGTCTTCGATCGTGGCGGTGTTCGTGTACGTGCCGGCGCTGGTGGCCCAGCCGATGTACTTGAGGATGCCGCTGCCGCCGTTGGTGAGCGAGCCGATGTTCCACTGGATGCCGCCGCCACCGCCGATGCCGGGGGCGATCGACGGAACCGGATACCCGGCCACCACGCCGCCGTAGACGACGTTCGACGGGAGCGTGTCGAACACGATGACGTTGTTGCCGGCAGCATCGCCGTTGTTCTGGTAGACGATCGTGAACTCGATCGCCTGCAGGACGTTCGAGCCGCTCGCGGCACTGATGAAGGTGTCGACGATGATGGTCGTGTCGGTCTTGCCGGTCACTTTCGCGACGGTGTTGCCGACGGCGATGTACGAACCGACGTCGACGAGGCGCGTCGAGGCGACGGTGAGCGTCGTGCCGCCCGCGTTGGCGGTCAGCTTCGCAACCGGCCACGGCTCGAGCGTGTCATCCGGCCCCTTGGTGATGGCGTATGCCGGAGCGGCGCCGGTGTTGAGGGTGGTGGTCACCGGTGCAGGCGCGGGCGTGTTCGTCGAGGTCGCGCCGCCGTTCGTCGTCAGCGCCGTCACGCCGGCCGGAAGCGAATCGACGACGGTGACGGTGTACGTCAGGATCGACGTGCCGCCCGGCGCGAGCGTCACCGGCGAAGAGCGGACCGTATCGATGCTGAACGTGCCGCCGGTGAGCCAGTTCGTGTAGCTGGGGATCTTGTCGAAGATCACGACGCCGGTCGAATCGGCGTTGCCGGTGTTCGTGGCGGTGAGAACGTACGTGATCGTGTCGCCGGGAGCCGGTCCGATCGTCGCGGCGGCCGCGGCCGGCGAGGTGACGGGACCGTTGAAGACGATCGAAGGAGTCGAGGTGCAGCCGGTGCCGGGATTCGTGACGGTGACGCCGGTGACCGTGTAGCCGCCCGGAACCATGCGGACGCTGACCGTGCCGGTGACGCCGGTGCAGCCGCCGCCGACGAAGCTGACGGTCGGCGGAACCGGGTAGACGCCGCCCGTGGTGACGTTCGCGTAGACGACGCGGCGGTCGGACGGCGTCGCGGTCTCGACGAGCGTCAGCACCGGATTCGCGGTGAGGTTGACGGTCGCCGACGCATTCCGCGGCGTGGTGTTGTAGCTGTCGACGACAGTGGCGGTATTGGTGAGCGTCGTGTCGCCGGCCGGAATGCCGGAAGTCTGGACCTGAGCCTGGATGGTGATCGACGCGGTCGCGCCGGCCGCCAGCGCGCCGATGTTGAACGTGAGGGTCTGGCCCGCGCGGGTGACCGCGGTGAGCTGCGAGGTGGCGGTCGCGGTGCCGCTGCTGAAGACGACGGCCGGCGCCGAGGTGTAGCCGGTGCCGCCGTTCGTGATCGTGACGCCGATGACGGAGCCGCCGCTGAGGATCGCGGTACCTGCGGCGCCGCTGCCTCCCCCGCCAGTGAACGTGACGGTCGGCGCGGCAACGTAGCCGGCCCCGCCGTTCGTGATGTTCACGACGCCGACGGTATTCGTCGTGCCGGTGTAGTTCGTCGGCGAAATGAAGGACGGCAGCACGTCGGTCATCACGACGCCGGTCGCGGCGCCGGTGCCGGCGTTGATGACGTCGATCGTGTACGAGAACGCTTCACCCGGAACGAGCGTCGACTTCGAGACCCGTTTCGCGATCTGCACGATCGGCTTGCGCAGCGCGGTGGTCGCGGAGGCCTGCAGCGGCCCGGTGGCGTTGTTCGTGAGCGTGGCGGTGTTCGTCACCGACGACGCGGTCATGCCGTTGGTGGTGTTGACCGTCACGGTGAAGCTGCCGGATGCGCCGGCGGCGAGAGTGCCGAGGTTCCAGACCACCGTGCCGTTCGTGCCGACTGCCGGCGCCGAGGTGGGGGCGAGCGAGGAGCTGGCGTACGTGAGACCGGCCGGGAGAATGTCGGTGATCACGACGTTCGTGATGGAGGTCGCGCTCGGGTTCGCGTAGCCGATGGTGTACGTGAGCGTATCGACGCCCGGAACCGCACTGGTCTTGTTGACACTCTTGGTGAGCGAGGGGCGGATCGGCGCGAGACAGACACGCCCGAACGCCTGCGAGCCGGTGCCGTCGTAGCGCAGCGTGATGTCGTTTGTCTGGTTGTTGCTGATGTACTCCACGGTCCAGAGCAACCGGTAACCGGCGGGAAGCACCGAGCCGGCGGTGATGGGCATCGTGGTGACGTAGTCGGGCTCGTTGGTCTTGTTGCCCGCGATTCCGCCGGTCAGCCCTTCGCCGAGGAGCGTCGTGGCGGTGGTGGCTGGATCGTACGCGTAGAGACGGACGCGGCCTTGGACCTGCGGAGCGCCGTTCTTGTCGATGTAGAGGCGGACGATCGGATTCGCGAGAGTCGCCCCTGCGATCGTGGAGACGGAGTACGCGTCCGTTGCGGAGATGACCGGCGAGAGGAAACGGCCGACTTCCACCGGGGTGGTGGGAACGAGGAACGGACCGTTGCCGGTCGAGGTCGGGCTGACGGGAGCGGTGGTGTTCGCGACCTGTCCCGCGTGGAAGTACTGCGTCGAGCTCGTGCAGGTATTGCTGCCGATCGCGAGCGAGTACGTCGTGCTGACCGAGCTCGCGTTGCTCGCGTTGACCGTGGCGGTGTTCACCGACGGGTGCGGCGCGGCGACGGTGACGTTGAAGCGGAGAACGCGCGTGGCGCTCGCGCCGGCGGCCAGCGCGGCGTTCACCGTGCAGGTGACGGTCTGCGCGGCCTGCACGCATCCGGCGGTGGTCGGCGCGCCGACGGCCAGCGTGAAGCCGGCCGGCACGAGGTCCGTCACGGTGGTGATGTTCGCCGTGGCGTCGCCGATGTTGCTGTACGTGATGGTGTAGTCGACCGTGCCGGGCGGCACGATCGCGCTGGCGCTGGCGGTCTTGCTGATCGCGAGCAGCGGTCCGGAAACGAAGAGGTTCGCCGCGGCGTTCACTGCCGGCGCTTCATTCGAGGTGAGCGTGGCGGTGTTGGTGTACGAGCCGGGCATCGAGGCGGTGGCGGTGACCGTCACCGTGAAGGGGCCGGTGTTCGCGGCGATGTTGCCGATGTTCCACGTCACCGTGCCGTTCACGCCGACGGCGGGTGCGCTCGCCGGTGCGGGGCTGGCCGATTGATAGAGGAAGTTCGGCGGCAGCACGTCGCTGAGCACCGCCCCCGTGACATTGACCTCGGAATTGTTGGAGTACGTCAGCGTGAAGCGGACGACGTCGCCCTGCTTGTAGCTCGAGGCGGGCGTCGTGGGGGCCGAATTCAGCGCGGCCGATTTCGCGAGCGTGAGCACCGCCGTCCGGACGGAAACGCCGGTCGTGTCGGCCGCGGTGATCGTGCCGACGCTCGTCAGCGCGGTCGCGGTGTTGTAGAACGAGCCCTGCGCGGTGCCGGAGTTGACGTTGATGAGAAACGTGCGGGAAGACGATCCGGGGACGGTCGTGCCGCCGGGGAAGCCGAAGGTGATGGTGCCGGATGCGCCGACTGAAGGGGTCGCGTTCGGCACACCGAGCGTGCCGCCGGCCACCGACTGATATGTGAAGCCGGCGGGGAGCGTGTCGTTGATCTGCGAGACCGCGATCGTGGTGGACGACG
>DASVUA010000779.1:0-6085 GCA_036387295.1 Thermoanaerobaculia bacterium
GCTCGATCAGCGGACGGCGATCGCGAACCAGTACAAGGCCGACCTCTTCCTTTCCGTCCATCTCAACGCGGCGGTGGTGAAGGGAGCCAAAGGATCGGAGACCTACTTTCTCTCGCTCGAAGCTTCGGACGAGCTCGCGCGGAAGGCCGCGGAATCGGAGAACGCGCAAGCGTCGACCGCGAACCCGAACGCCGATCTGAATCTCATCCTGTGGGATCTCGCGCATCAGGCGTACGTCGGCGAATCGAGCCGTTTCGCGCAGATGATTCAGGAAGAGATGAACGCCGCAACGGCGGTGGCGAATCGCGGCGTGAAGCAGGCGCCGTTCAAAGTGCTGGTCGGCGCGACCATGCCGGCTGCACTGGTCGAAGTCGGCTTCATCTCGAATCCGGAAGAAGAAGTGAAGCTGCAGTCGGAAGAGTTTCAGAACGCGATGGTCGAGACGCTCACGAAGGCGGTGCAGCGCTACAAGACCGACTACGAGACGCGCATCGGTGTGATTCAACCGCCCGCGACCGTGCCGCCGGCAGCGGCCGCCACCGCGCCGGCCAAAGCGGCCGCGACGGCCACACCGGCGCCGAAGCCCGCAGCGCCTGCAGCGCCTGCGACGGGGACGGACCGCTAGCGTGAAGCGCGCTGTCATCGTCCTGCTGCTCGCGGCGTCCGTCGCGGTCGGGTGCAGAAAGAAAACGACGAACGCCGCGAATCTGAATGCCGCCAACAAGGTGGCGGTGCGGATGGTGCGGCTGTACTTCGAGACTCCGCAGATGCTGCTCGCCGCCGAGCCGCGCAACATCGCGCTGGCGGAGAGCCCGGCCGCGGCGATCCCGGTCGTCGTGCGCGAGCTGATGAAGGGGCCGGCCGCGGGATCGGTCACATCCCTCCGCCTGTTTCCGGCCGATACGGTCGTCCGCGGCACGTATCTCCTTCCCGGCGGCACCGTCGTGGTGGACCTCGGCGGAGCCACCCTGACGCAGGGATGGGGAACAGGAACGCATCAGGAACTGATGGCCGTCTACTCGCTCGTGCAGACGCTCACGACCAACTTTCCCGACGCGAAACGCGTGCGCATCGTGGTGAACGGGACGCCGGCCGAAACGCTGGCGGGTCACGTTTCGCTCTCGCGCTCGCTCGTCAGCCTCCCGAGCCTGGTCGACCCCCGCTCGCGCTGAGCGCTCCTCGGAAGCGCTGAAAAGCCCGCCGCTCCAGGCGCTGAATGGTTGTTCATCGAAGCGTTACGGAATGCGGGAGTAGACCGAACGCGCGTTTGGCTTATGCATGCAACCGAACCGCATGAAACGTCGTATGTGTCAGAAGAATCAGACGCTTGTCACAGTGCGGTTACATTGAGAAAAGTTTCACAAAGTCTGAGTTAGAATAATCGCCAACGATGAAAATCGATTTACTGGATGGGCAGACGGGAACCGCTTCCTGTTGTACACACCCCGCCTCTGTAGTTACCGCCTCTTGAACTCTTCCTTGAACCTTACCGACCCTAAATCTCACCCCTGAGCGTTCTCGTCGCGCTCCATCCAGTAAGGATCTCCAACCCCGCCCGCAACGGCGGGGTTGATTCGTTTTGGGCGATTCGCGCCGCTTCGCGGAGGCGCTTTGCGGAGGCGCTTAGGCGCGGAGGCGCGGAGGCGCTTGGGTAGGGCGGCTGCCGCGGGCCACCTGCATCGCGGCGCCACGATTCAGCAAAGACGCCTCGCAGCGAAAAGTCACCCACGCGCCTCGCGCCCAAGCGCCCACGTGTCCAAGTATCCACGCACCCGCGAAGCGCGGAGGTCTCGCGCGACTACTCAAACGGCAGCAACAGGACCAGGCGGGATACGGCGATGTGCACGACGAGCGAAGCCGCACCCCAATGAAGAGCCCATTTCCAGAACGGCGGCATTCGCTTCTCGCCCGGCACCTTCATCTCCGCGTACATGGCGAAGTACGGGTAAGTCGCGATACCTGCAAGCCCGAAGGCAATCGCGTTGGCGATACCCCTGTCGGCGCCCGCGCGCAGCGCAAGGCCACTCACGATGCCCGCGATCCCGTAAATACTCAGGAACGCGACTGCAAACGATATGAACAGCATCTGCCGGCTTACCACCACGGTGGACGCATCGCTGTTTTCCATCTCAGCTTCCTCCTCTGCTCGTAGTTTCCGCATGTTCGTACCGTACGGCGGGCGGCCTGAGATCACGGCCAGTTCGAGATGATCCACTGGAGCGTGCATCCCACCTTCGCACCTGCGCACGTGAGGACGACACACTGGGGCCAGGCTGGCCCCGAGAGTACGCAACCGTATGCGGCGCCAGCGCAGGTGCCCACGACGCAGCCGACCCAGTCGCGTACCCTCGGTCGCACCGTCCCCACGGTTGCGTACGAAGCGGCGGTCGCCGGCTGCCGCGCGAGCAGCACGTAAGGTGATGGATGACGTAAACGATTGGCCGTCGTTTGGTACCGCTGGCGCGGCGTCTCGTATGCGAGATACTCCCACATGACGTGATTCGAGCTGGTGTCGAGCTGGCTATCGTGAATCACTTCCTCGCCGGTCGAGTATTTCGTCGCGTACATCGACCCTTCCCATGTCGCGTCGTCTCCGTCCGTCCAGGACCAGAAAACGATCTCACCGGCGCTCGACTCTACGGTCGTCTGTGCTGGCGCAACGCTCGGGTCCGTCGACCGCACGACGAGCACCTCGCTCGTAGGCTCGAATCCGCGGCGCCGCAGATTTTCCTCGCTCGCTTTGAATGCTTTCGGACTCTTCATCTTGAGGTTGCGAAGATGGGCGCGCGCCGACTCGCCGCGTAATACCTCGACTTCTCCGCCGTTGCCGTCGCTTACGCGGACGATCTCGTTTGCCGCTGCAGGAGGAGTCAATCCGATCGTGCCGACCGCGGTTCTCTTCGGTTGCGTACCGGCGGAGAGGGGCAGAACAGACACGAGTGCAAATGCGAGAACGGGAACTTTGATGAAACGGGCTCTGACATTCACTTCACCTTCTCCTTTCATCGCTATCTCGAACGGCGAAGTTTTAAGGGGAAGTGATTTTGGGTGTCAAGAGTTAAATAAGCCTCCTGGAGGAGGCAACGATGACGCTTAGGCGCGGAGTCGCTTAGGCGCGGAGTCGCTTGGGTAGGCGGCTGCAGTGGGCGACCTGCATCGCGGCGCCACGATTCAGCAAGGACGCCTCGCAGCGAAAAGTCACCCAAGCGCCTGCGCGCCCAAGCGCCCACGCGCCTGCGAGCGAAGCTCGCGCCTACGCCAGCTCTGCGACGATCATTTCGGCGAGCAGGCGGACGTCGGCGTTGACGTTGAGCCAGCGGATGGCGGCCATCGATTGGTCGGCGGCGGCGAGGAGTTTCTGTGTCGGGATCTGTTCGCGGATCTCGAGGAGTTTGCGCGGGTTGAGCGATTCTTTCGGATCGAGGGCGATGACGTCGCAGAGTACGGATCCGAGGAGTGCGAACGCGTCCTTTACCTCGGCGTGGTCGTAGACGAGGGCAGCGAGCGCGAGGAGCGCGGCGCTTTCGCCGCGGGTGGCGAAGCGGTGCAGCAGCTCGATGATGTTGGTGGCGAGCTCGTCGCCGTCGTCGAGCAATGCGACCTGCCGGACGCGCAGCGATTCCCTCCCGCCGGCCAGCACGCGGCTCGTATCGCCGAGGTAGACCTGCTGGGAGCGTGAACGGATCGTCGGCAGGAGCAGGTCGGGCGAGCGGGTGATGAGGAGGAACGTCGTGTCGCGCGACGGCTCCTCGAGCGTCTTCAGCAGCGAGTTCGAGCCCGCCACGCTGAGGCCATCGGCGGGATAGATGATGAAGACCTTGTTCCGCCCTTCGTACGGGCGCATCGAAGCGCCGTCGACGATCTCGCGGATCTGCTCGATCGAGATCATCTTCTTGTCCGACGCCGCCTCGACGAAATGGATGTCGGGGTGCGTGCGCCGGTCGATGCGCTGACACGACTGACAGTCATCGCCGGTCGCGCCGTTGAGGCAGTTCAGCGTTTTGGCGACGCGCAGCGCGACGTCACGCAGCAGCGGCGCCATCGGGCCGTGCAGGATGAGCGCGTGATGCAGCTCGCCGCGGCGCGCGGTATCGAGGATGAGTGAGGTCGTCGTGGTCATGAGAAGAGTTGCGGTGCGCGCGTGCGCAGCGCGGCGACCGTCCGCTCGAACACTTCGTCGATCGTGCCGTGGCCGTCGATCGTGACGAACCGCTTCGGCGAGGCGACGGCGAGTGCGAGGTAGCCCTCGCGCACGCGGCGATGGAAGCGGAGATCTTCCGCTTCGAACCGCCCTTCGTCGATTTCCATGCCGGCGTTCCGCTGGTGTGCGCGCGCGAGGCCGACCGTTTCGTCGATGTCGTACAGAAGCGTGACCTCCGGCTGCAGCCCTTCGGTGGCCCAGGCGTTCAGCGTCTCGAGGCGGCCGGCGTCGATCAGGCGTCCGTAGCCCTGATAGGCGAGCGTGGCGTCGGTGTAGCGGTCGCAAAGCACCACCGCGTTGCGCGCGAGCGCGGGGCGGATTCGCTCGACGACATGCTGGCGGCGCGAAGCGGAGTAGAGCAGCACCTCGGTCCAGGCGTCCATGCCGGCGGAAGCGGTGTCGAGCACGATCGCGCGAATGCGATCGCTGATCGGTGTGCCGCCGGGCTCTTTGGTGACGACGCATTCCAGGCCGCGCCCGGAGAGGAACGCGCCGAGGCGCTGGATCTGCGTCGATTTTCCCGAGCCTTCCGGCCCTTCGAAGGTGATGAACACGCGGCGCGGATTCTAACCGCGCTTCTGATCGCGCAGGCCGTCGCGCAGGCCGCGCAGGTAGTGCTCGCGCATGAGCGTCTCGAACACCCTGGGGCGCGCGAGGAGGCGGAAACGCTCGCCGAGGAGCGCCTTGCGTCGGAGTTTCGCCAGGCCCGCGTCGTCCGCCAGCGTGCGCGTTTCGAGCTCGTGGATGCCGAGGAAATGAGCGAGCTCGGGATGCTTCTGATAGAAGATCGCGCCCGACTTGCCGACCATGTACTGCCGCCGGGCGAACGAATCGACGGTGGTCGGATGGTAGTGCCGCGTGATGGCGTGGGCGTTGTAGCGGATCTCGAGGCCCTGCGCATCGAGGCGGTACGCGAGCTCGATGTCTTCCCACGCGGCGTTCGGAAACGTGGTGTCGAAGGGCTGTTCGGTCAGCAGCTCGCGGTCGAGCGAGATGTTCGACGTGTAGAAAAAGTTGTACGGCACGATCGCGCCGTGCTCGATCAGCTTGTAGCCGAACTGCAGGCCGTAGTCGTTGATGTAATCCATGAACGCGGTGACGCGCTCGCCGCGAGGCCACCCTGTGTAGCCGAGGCAGGCCACAAGCCGATCGTCGTCCGCCTGGCGGTGAATGAGCGCATGCTCGGCAAGGAACCGCGGCTCGGGCACGGTGTCATCACCGATGAGGACGATGAACTTGCCCTTCGCGAGTGACACGCCGTGATTGCGGGCGTGGCTCGGCCCGCCATTCGGTTGCGTGCGGAACGTAATGCCCTTCCGCTGCGACATCACGCGATCCGTGTCGTCGGTCGAGCCGTCGTTGATCACGATCACTTCGAACGGCGGCGCATCGACCTGTTGCTCGAGCGCATCGAGCACGCGCAGCAGCATGTCGAGCCGGTTGTAGGTGGGGATGACGACGGAAAAATACATTCGATCTGGGGGTTGTCAGTTGTCGGTTGTCAGTTGTCGGTGCGATCGTCCTTGGGCTCGGGCCGTCAGCCGGCAAAACCGCAGACAACCGACAACTGATAACCGACAACGCGCAAGCAAAGCCTGCTCACGCGCTCGCCCCGCCGTCAATCGCAAGCACCTGCCCGGTAATTCCGCTGGAGTCGTCGGATAAGAGGAAGGCGATGGCGGCGGCGACTTCGTCGGCGCGGATCGCTCGCCGCATCGGGATCTGGCGGATCATTTCGCGTTTCACCTCCGGCTCGAGCTCCGCGATCATGTCTGTGTCGACGAGGCCGGGGGCGACGCAGTTCACGCGGATGCCGCTGCGGGCGACTTCGCGCGAGAGGGAGCGTGTCATCGCCACGAGCGCACCTTTGGCCGCGGAGTAGTT
>DASVUA010000780.1:0-2415 GCA_036387295.1 Thermoanaerobaculia bacterium
CTGCGACACGGACGACGCGCGACGTTGCGACGAGAACGCAACGGCCTCGCGCCGTCACCCCACTCTCCGCTAACGCCCCGTCACATCCCACTTCGCCCGTTCGCGCCAGCGGTCGTGCATCCAGACCCATTGGTCGGGGACGCGGCGGATTTGTTCTTCGATCAGCTTTGTGACCTTCGCTGTCAGCGCGGTCGGGTCGTCGTCGCGTTTGCATTCGATCGGATCGAGGAAGACGAGGCGATGGGTGCCGTCGCGGAGGCGTTCGGCGAAGGCGGGGACGACGACCGCTTCGGTGCGCACGGCCAGTTTGGCGGGACCGATGGGCGTCAGTGCGTCTTTCCCGAAGAACGGCACGCGCACGCTTTCGGCGCGGATGTTCTGGTCGATCACGAACGCGAGAATGCCGCCGCGGCGGATGGCCTGAATCATGTCGCGCGCCGAGGCGCTCGAGCCGCGGTCGATCGTGTGCACGCCGGCGCGCGCGCGGAGCTCGGTGATGTAGCGATTCATCTCCGGCGAATCGCGCTCGCGTTGCAGCACGCTCACCGGGCGTCCGAGAAGGCCGGTCGCGAACGAAAGCCACTCCCAATTCCCGCAGTGCGCCGTGAAGATCACCACGCCGCGGCCGCTGTCGATGATCTCGAGCAGCCGCGCGTGCCCTTCAAAATGTGACCGCTCGAGGAAATTCGTCGCGGTCAGATTCGGCAGCCAGGCGAGCTCGAACACCGACATGCCGAGGTGACGGAACATCGCGCGAATCGTCTCGCGGCGCTGCGAGTCCGAGAACTCGGGAAACGCGATGGCGACGTGCGCGAGCGCCTTCTTTCGTTCGCGCCGCGCCACATGCCACGCGAGCCGCCCGAGCGCGCGCCCGAGAAACTGCCCGATGCGCAGCGGAATGCGCCGGCCGATCGCGCTGATGAGCACGAGCGCGCGATAGAGCGTGCGCTCTCTAAATGCTCGCAGCTTCGGGCTTGCCAATGACGAACTCCCGCACCAGCGGATCCCAATCGCCGCGCTCGCGGAGCAGCCGTTCGACCAATTCGCGAAACGCGCCGCGTCCGCCGGCAGTCGTGAGTTTCCACGTCGCCGCCGCGAACACTTCCGGCGCGGCATCCGAAGGGGCAGCGGAGATTGCGACGCGCGCCATCGGCCCGAGGTCGGGGAGGTCATCGCCGGCGTAGAGGATCTCGTCGAACGAGATGCCGGTCTGGCGCACGAGCCGCTCCAGTTCTTCCAGCTTGTTCGACGCACCTTGCCGCAGGTCGGTGATCCCGAGCTCTTTCGCCCGCCGTTCGAGCGACGCCGATTTGCGGCTCGTCAGCAGCGCCACGGTGACTCCGACGCGCTGCGCGAGCTTCACCGCCAAGCCGTCGCGCACGTTGAATTCTTTGATCTCGGTCTGATCGCTCGCGTAAATGATGCGGCCGTCCGTCCAGACGCCATCCACGTCGGAGACGATCAGCTTGATGCGCGACGACGCGCTCAATGGCGGAAGTGCCTTTCGCCGGTGAACACCATCGCCATGCCGCGCTCGTTCGCGGCCGCGATCACTTCCGCATCGCGCACCGAGCCGCCGGGCTGGATTACCGCGCGAACACCGGCGTCCGCGAGGATGTCGAGGCCGTCGCGGAAGGGGAAGAATGCGTCGGATGCCGCGAACGAGCCTTCCGCCGGAAGGATCGATTTCATGATCGCCACCTTCGCCGCATCGACGCGGCTCATCTGCCCGGCTCCGACGCCGACCGATTGCGATTCGCGCGTGAGCACGATCGCATTCGACTTCACGTGCGCGCAGACGGTCCAGGCGAACTCGAGTCCGTTCAGTTCTTCGGTCGACGGCGCGCGGTCGGTGACGACTTTCCAGCTCGAGCGCGCTGCGATGCGATCGGCCGATTGAATGAGGATGCCATTCGCCGCGCTGCGCAGATCGCTCGCCCTTTGTTGGCCGTTCGTGACGACGAGCCGCAGGTTCTTTTTCTTGCCGAGAAGCTCCTGCGCCTCGGCCGAGAACGACGGCGCGACGATCACTTCGAGGAAGAGTTCCGCGATCGCGCGTGCGCTCTCGCCGTCGAACTCGCGGTTCGCGCCGATGATGCCGCCGAACGCGCTGACCGGATCGGCTTCGATCGCGGCGCGCAATGCGTCGGCGAGCGATCCGCGCCGCGCGACGCCGCATGGATTCGTGTGCTTGATGATTGCGGCCGCCGGTTCGGCGAACGCGTTCGCGAGCTTGATCGCCGCGTCGAGGTCGAGCAGGTTGTTGTACGACAGCTCTTTGCCGTGCAACTGCTCGAATGGCCGCTCGCCGGCACGTACGTAAAAGCCGGCCGTCTGATGCGGGTTTTCGCCGTAGCGCAGATCCTGGAACTTCTCGAGCTGCAGGTGGAGCGTCTCGTGTGGAGCGGCGGGGGG
>DASVUA010000781.1:0-5215 GCA_036387295.1 Thermoanaerobaculia bacterium
CCCCCCGCCGCTCCACAAGGACCGTCTCCAGCTATCGTGCGTACATGTCGATCATGCGGTTGATGGCGCGGGTGCAGACGTCGCAGAAACCGACTTCGTCGCGGGTGAACATGATGCAGTCGGCTTCGGGGCGATAGAGGCCTTTCGCCTCGTAGCCGGCGCCTTCGAAGGCGCCGACGCGGTTCGTGTATTTTTCCGCGGCGAGAAACGCCGTGTCCCAGAGCAACGCGCGGCGGAAGAGCTCATCCATCTTCGTTTCCGGCACGTTCGCTTCGCGCAGTTTGCGGCGCTCGGCCTGGTAGTCGCGCTGATGGGCTTCGAACTCCTCTTTGCGCCACGGCGTCGGGAGCGGCGTGCCGGGCGTCACGAGCTCCATCCACTTCGGCCGCGCACCGTTCGCCGTGAGGTTCGGCTCCCACGGTTCCGGATGCTCCGCACCGCCGGTTTCGTACGCGACGTCGGACGTGTAGTACTCGTCGCCCAAGCCCGCGAAGTGATGTCCAAACTCGTGCACGAACACATACTCGGCGAATCCCGTATCGACCGCCGACGTCGCCTGATCGTTGAAGATGCCGCCGCCGCCGTACTGCTTCTCGTTCACCAGGATCTCGATGAAATCGTACGGCGCGGCCGATGCCGTATCGCGCAGCGCGCGGTTGTCGAGCGTCAGCACGTAGCGCTCCGAATCGAAGATGTTGTACTGCACGCCGGTGACGCTGCGGCGATCGTCATCGGTGCGCGGGCGATGCACGCCGCTCTTCTGCGCCGGCAGCTCGAGCACCCGCACGTTGAAATCCGACTTGCGCGACTTGAACGGCTCGGTTGCGAACAGCTTCCCCGCCAGCCGCTCGACGTCTTTGCGCAGCTTCGGCATTTCGGCTTCGGTGTAGCCCTCGCCGATCACGAGCAGATCGACTTTCTGCGACGCGGGACCGTTGTCGAGATACGACCAGACGCGCCCCGCCGGCTTCGCATCGGCCGGATTGACGAAGCGCGAATTCGGGTCGACCACCGTCGACCAGATCTGCTGAAACGCGTTCTGCGCGTCGCGCTTGTGCAGCCGCACCTGCACCGGTTTCTTCGGCCAGGGAAAGCGAAGCGATTCGTGGAACGTGGCCGGCCGCTCTTTCGCGTCGGGCGTCGTTTCCCATTCGCCGTACACAGACGCGAATCCGCGCGAAAAGAGCGGCTGATTCGTCTCGCGATCGATGACTTCGAAGTAGTACTTGCCGAGGTTCGTCGTATCGATGAGACGCGTCCGGCTGCCGGGCCAGGGGCCATCCGAGACGACGCGATCGAGCGCCAGGATCTCATCGCCTTTGGGCGTCGACGTGTGGAAGTAGTCGACCCGCATGGTCTTGTCGAGGAACGCCTGATCGAACTGCGGGGCGCTTTCCGCCGCGCCGAGGAGCGTCGCGGAAAACGCGGCAAAGCAGGCGAAGATGATTGCAGCAACGCGCATGAATGAGTCCCCTTCGGGCGCGAATTGTAGGATAGGAGGCCGATGAACCGGCTGTGGCGCGAGCTCGCGGTGATCGTGCTCTTTTGCGCGTTGACGGCCGTCATGACCTGGCCGCTCGTGGCGAACTTCACGACCGCCCTGCCGCATCCGCAGGATCCCGCCATCAACACCTGGATTCTCGACTGGGATCACCACGCGCTGACCAGCGACCCGGCGCGCCTCTTCGACGCGAACATCTTTCACCCGCACCGCTACTCGCTCGCGTTCAGTGAAAATCTTCTCGGTATCGCGCTGCCGCTCCTGCCGCTCTACCTGCTCGGCTTCGCGCCCATCACCATCTTCAACGTCGCGATGTTCCTCGCGTTCGCGCTCACCGGATATGGAGCGTACGTGCTCGCGAGACTCGTCACCGGGTCGACCGGCGCCGCGATCTGCAGCGGGATCTACTTCGCCTTCCTCTCGTTCCGCTTCACACACCTCACCCATCTACAGCATCTCTGGGCGATGTGGCTGCCGCTGCTGCTCGCGTCCCTGATCTGGTTCGCGAAGAAGCCGAGTGCGAAGCGGGCGACGCTCTTCGGCATCGCGTTCGTGATGAACGGCCTCACGAACCTGCACTGGTTCGCATTCGGCGGGCTCGCGATCGGCCTCTCGTTTCTCCTCGGCGCACGGCGCGACCGGAAGTACTGGATCGGCGGGATCGCCGCGATGGGCATCGCGCTCGCGATCCTCACGCCGGTCCTGCTGCCGTATCAGCGCGTGCGTGAGCTGTACGGATTTCGCGGCGATCGCAACGAAACGCTGCAGTACTCGGCCGAAGCGGGCAACTGGCTGATCTCCAGCCTGCACAGCCGCTGGTACGCCGCGCCGCTCGGCAACCCGGACGTCAATCCCGAGCGGTGGCTGTTTCCCGGTGGCCTCGTCCTCATCTTCGCGGCTGCCGGCATCACGTGGCGCGGCCGGACCACGCTGCTCGCGCTGCTGTGGGTTGCGCTCGGCTACTTTGGCTCGCTCGGCCTCAACGGCTGGTTCGGAACGTTTCTCTTCGAGTTCGTTCCGCTGTTCAAAGGCATTCGCGTCCCTGCGCGCTGGTCGTTCATCGCGTACACAGGACTGGCGCTCCTCGCCGCGTGCGGCATCGCCACGATCACGCGCCGCTTCGGCGAGAGAACGCGCGCCGCAATTCACGCGGCCATCGCCTGCGCGTTTCTCATCGAGTTGCATGCTGCGCCGATCCGCTGGTATCTCGCCCGGCCTGACGCGCCGGCGGTGTACGCCTATCTCGCCGCGCATCCGAGCGACGGACCGATCATCGAGCTCCCGCTGCGGCAGGAAGATCAGTACGCGTACATGCTGCGCGCGACCCTGCATCACCGGCCGATGGTCAACGGCGTCTCCGGGTTCGTCCCTCCGGTTTTTGCCGAGCTGGCGAACGGATTCGAACAGCCGCACATCGCGCCCGAGCTGCTGACGCGTCTCGAACAACTCGGCGTCACGACGATCGTCGTGCACGCCGACCGCCTCGGCGCGATGCACATGCCGGCCGGCGTCTGGCTTCGTGAGGCGCTGCGCGCCGGCACCATCACCTTCATTCGCCGTTTCGACGACGTCATTCATGGCGATTACGTCTTCGCCACGCGCATGCATCGCGATTTCGAGCCGATGCGGGCACGCTCGCTCGACCTGCAGCGGCAAACGCATCTCCATCGTTTTCTCCGGCTCGAACCGGCGCAGAACGAAGGGACGTTCGGCATTCTCGAATCGCCGAAACCGGGTGAAGCGGTGCGCGGAAAACTGCGCGTCTCCGGATGGGCGCTCTCGCCGTGGGGCATCGAAAAAGTCGAGCTGCGCTTCGCAAATGGAACCGTAGTCGTGCCGGCCGATCTCGGCCCGCGCACCGACGTGACCACGGCTTATCCGTGGTACCCGCTGACGATGAATCCCGGCTTCTACAAAGAGTTCGACGTGCCGCCCGGAAACGATCTGCAGGTCGAGATCGTCGATGGCCGCCGGAAACGGCATCGGCTGGAACACGTCTGGTTCGAGTGGTCTCGCTGACGCACCGTGCGCCACGGAAGAGCCGGGCTTCACGCTTGCACAAAGAATTGTGCAGGAGGATTCAGCATGGCTACAAAGTACGGGAAGAAATCGCACGACAAAGTCGAAGAGAAAATGCACGAGCTGAAAGAAGGAAAACTCCGCAGCGGCTCGGGGCAGAAAGTGAAGAGCAGAAAACAGGCGATCGCAATCGGCCTGTCGGAAGCGCGCCGCGAAGGAGGCAAAGTGCCCTCGCCGCCGAAGTCGTCTGCGAAAAAATCCAGCGCGAAGAAATCAACAACTGCGAAGAAGTCGACGACAAAGTCGACCGCGAAAAAGTCGACCGCGAAAAAGTCCACCGCAAAAAAATCGACTGCAACGAAATCGAGCACGAAGAAATCGAGCACCAGAAAGTCGGCCGCCGGTGCGAGCAAGTCGTCCGCGAAGCGTTCCGGCTCCACAAAGTCGGCGGCGTCGAAAAAATCGTCAGGGTCGAAGAAATCAGGCGGCACCAGGTCCGCTTCGAAAAAATCGAGCGGCGGTTCCTCGAAGAAGTCGTCGAAAAAGAAGTAGCGGCCACGGGTTGACGTGCCGGGCGCGCTTCGCTATCTTGAGCGCCCCTTGCCGGGAAATAGTCGGTGAGGGTGGTTCGTTGACACGGTTTCTGATAGGCGCTTAGCTCAGTCGGTAGAGCATCACCTTCACACGGTGGGGGTCAACGGTTCGAGTCCGTTAGCGCCTACCAATCTTTCAGGCTCTTAGCTCAGTTGGTTAGAGCACCACCTTGACACGGTGGGGGTCAGCGGTTCGAGTCCGCTAGAGCCTACCAATCGCCCATCCCCGAAAAAGCGCCGCCTCCCGCGGCGCTTTTTGCGTTTCTGCGCACTACGTCTGGCTGGTCGCTTTGAGTCCGACGATCGCGACGAGCAGCAACGCGAGAAACGCGATGCGCGGCGCGGTCAGCGGCTCGCCGAACAGCACGATGCCGAGCACCGCGGCACCGAACGCGCCGATCCCTACCCATACCGCGTACGCCGTTCCGATCGGCAGCGTGCGCGCGGCCCACGACAACAGGAACATGCTCGCCGCAATCGCCGCGATGACGAGCACCGACGGAATCGGACGGCGGAAACCGTCGGTGTATTTGAGCCCGATGGCCCAGCAGACTTCGAGCAATCCGGCGATCACGAGTACGGCCCAGGCCATCGACATGCGCGACACAAATCGCATCGCCGCGGCTGTATTCCGGCTGGTCGCGCAGTTGCAATACATCCGCGCGGAGGTACCTGAAATGGCAGCAAAAAGTGAACAGGGTGGCAAGACGTCGGGCGGCGGCTCTTCGAAAAAACGGAGCGGCGGCAGCGGCGGTGGTTCGAGCACGAGTGCGAGCACCAGCAGCGGCAGCGGTTCGAGCGGCGGCAGCAGCAGCCGGGGCGGATCGCGCAGCGGCGGCAGCAACAGCGGCGGCGGCTCGAGCAGCAGCAGCGGCAGCGGAAACAACTCGGCAGCGAATGTCCTCCGGAGCGTCGTCGGCGCCGCGGGCGGCAGCGATGGCCTGATCGATCTCGTCGAGCGCCTCGGCCTCGTCGACATCGTCCTCGGCCGCGTGAAGTCGCGCATCGAGGAGACCGACGTCGACGAAGTGCTGGAAGACGTCACCGAGTACCTGCGCCGCAACCCCGAAGTGCTCGTCGTGAGCCTCGGCGCAGTGACGAT
>DASVUA010000782.1:0-4792 GCA_036387295.1 Thermoanaerobaculia bacterium
TCTCCACGGTCATTGCGGCCCAGAACCCGCGCAGGCCGTATCGATACGTCCCTATCGGCTTGATCCCGTTGAGGGTACAGAGCTCGGCGGTTGCCGCATCGACGGTGTCGCTCGTCACCGAGTCGTTGAACACGACGATGAACTCGCGTTGTGCGGGAACCGATTTGCGAGTGAGCGACGGTGCGGTACGGCGAGCAGCGAATGCATTGAGTCCCCCGAAGAGAAACAGGAGGCAAAGCACCATCAGCCACTGCGGTGTTCGCCTCCCTCGGTGGTCAACTGGATCGGGGCGTCGGAATTGTGACTTCGTCGAGAGCACCGCGTTGGCACGTGAGTTCATCGGATATCTCCATCGCAGACGCGCTGCGCCGGCGGGGTTGGATCTGTCGTTGTTTTGGAGTGGACGGCGGATCTTCGGGCATGGAGATCCCGGTCGGGTAAGGAGCGCGAGAATGGGTCCGTATTACCGTCCCGCCAAAATCTCGCTCAATTTTTTTTCGGAGGGATGTCGAGAAGCGGTTTTGAGCTCCGACTTACTCGTGAATGTGCCGGAAAGGCGCGAGAATGAAAGAAGGAGCTGCCGGATGAAATACATGTTGATGATGCATGCGCCGCGGGCGGGATGGGAGAAAGCGGGGATCGGTACCTGGTCGCCGGAGGATTTGAAGGCGCACATCGGGTTCATGCACGCGTTGAATCGCGAGCTGAAGGAGTCGGGAGAGTTCGCGATGGCGGAGGGGCTGGCGTCGCCGGAGCAGGCGCGGATCGTTCGGGCGGACGGGAGCGGTGCGCCGATCGTCACCGACGGTCCGTACGCGGAAGCCAAAGAGTTCCTGGCCGGCTACTGGATCGTCGACGTCGAGAGCACCGAGCGGGCGTACGAGATCGCGGCACGCGCCTCCGCCGCGCCGGGCCAGGGCGGCGTTCCGCTGAACATGCCGATCGAAGTGCGGCAGGTGATGAGCGCGCCACCGACTGATTTCTGACCATGTCGGCTGACTTTCCTGCCGAGGACCTGTTGCGCGAGCTCGCGCCGCAGGTTCTCGGCGCCGTCATGCGCCGTTTCGGCGATTTCACAGCCGCGGAAGACGCGGTCCAGGAAGCGTTGCTCGATGCGGCGACGCAATGGCCCACCGCGGGTATCCCCGACAATCCGCGCGGATGGTTGATCCACGTCGCCTCGCGCAGGATGACGGATCATCTCCGCTCCGAGCTCGCGCGCCGTCGCCGCGAAAACGTCGCCGCGGCCGAGGCGGCGCGCGAACAACCGACGGCACCACCGCCGGACAGCGATGTCGACGCTGAACATGACGACACGCTGATCCTGCTGTTCATGTGCTGTCACCCGGCACTGACTCAGCCCTCCTCCATTGCCTTGACGCTGCGCGCGGTCGGCGGACTCACCACCGCCGAAATCGCGAACGCGTTCCTCGTCCCCGAGGCGACGATGGCGCAGCGCATCAGCCGCGCGAAACAGAGCATCAGAACCTCGGGTGTCCCGTTTCGGATGCCTGGCGTCCGCGAACGGGCGGAACGGCTTGCGGCCGTATTGCACGTTCTCTATCTCATCTTCAATGAGGGCTACGCCAGCAGTGCCGGCGACGCGCTCCATCGCACCGAGCTCTCCAACGAAGCGATCCGTCTCATGCGCGCCGTGCACAACATGCTGCCGGACGACCAGGAAGTCGCAGGGCTGCTCGCGCTCATGCTCCTCACCGATGCGCGCCGGCCGGCCCGCACAGGACCGCATGGCGAGTTGATCCCGCTTGACGAGCAGGACCGCACGAAATGGAACAAGCGCGAGATTGAAGAAGGGATCGAGCTCCTCACCCGAACGCTCCCTCGGGGCTCAGTGGGCCCGTATCAGGTGCAGGCCGCGATCGCGGCAGTGCACGCCGAGGCGGGACGCGTGGAGGAGACCGACTGGCCGCAAATCCTCGGCTTGTACGGTCTGTTGGAACAGATGACCCGCAATCCCATGGTCACGCTCAATCGCGCCATTGCGCGGGCGATGGTCGACGGCCCCGCCGCCGGCCTGGCGATGCTCGAGCCACTGGACACTCCGGAAAAACTCGCCGGCCATCACCGCCTGCACGCCGTGCGTGCGCATCTCTTCGAAAAAGCCGGCGATCACAATGCCGCCATTGTCGAATACCGCGCCGCGGCCGCAAGAACTGCAAGTACGCCGGAACAACACTACCTGCTCATGCGCGCCGCGCGACTGGCGCGTAATGGCGCGTGAACTGGCGTTCCTCGCAGCGCGCTGATGTGGAGTGCGGCGACGAGAGTCGCCGCTTTTACTCCGGCAGCGCCAGCTGCCGTATGCGGACCAAGAAGCGGAGCCTGGCGCCTCCGCGAGTGAGAGCGGCGACTGTCGTCGCCGCACTCCACATTAACTGCTTCAGCGTGCAGGGTTCAGTATCCGCCGGGATTCTTGATGAAGCGCCAGATGATCTTGCAGGCGGCCGTCCAGCTTCCGGCCTGCCCTTCCACGTATTGCGAGATCCGGTCGAGCGCGGCGCGATCGTAAACGTTGCCGTTGAAAATCACGCTCTCGATCTGTTGCGTATTGCGGATGTCCTGCAATGGATTGGTGCGGAGCAGCAGCAGATCGGCGACTTTGCCGGTTTCGACCGTGCCGTACTGTGCGTCGAGTCCAAAGTATTGTGCCGGCGAAATCGTCGCCGCGCGCAATACATCGAGGTTCGACAGGCCGGCTGCGGAGAGCTGTAGCAGCTCGCGATGGAGGTCGGCGCCTGCCACGATGTAATCCGTTCCCGCCAGCACCTTCACGCCGGCGCGGTGTGCCGCGCCTGTGAGCTCGAGGCCTTTGCGGTGAAAGTCGCGGTATGCCCGCCGCGCGGCGGGTGAAGGATCTTCTGCGACGACTTCGTCGATGTCCTCCAGCCATTGCCGTTTCATCAATGGATGCAGATAGCGAAGCAGCGGATCTTCGCGCACAGACGAATGGTCGGCGTAGGCATCCGACCAGCGCGTCAGGTGCGTCGGCACATACCAGGTGCCGTGCTGTTTCATGGCCGCAAAGATCGTCTGCGCCATGGCCGGCTCGTGCTGATCGATCATCCGGCGGCGATCGGGCTTCCATTGGCCGGCCGCGGCCTGACGGCGGAGCTCCGCGCTCCCCGGAAATGATTCTTCGAGGATGAAGCGCGCGTGCTCGATGCTTTTCTGATTGGCGGCCGCCTCGATCGCACTGACGGCGCGCGGCCGATGGCCCACCACATCGAGCTGCTGGCGCCGCGCTTCGTCGACGAGCGCAAAATACGAATCGCGCGGGATCCGGTCGTACACCTTGATCGCGTCGACCTTGCCTGCGAAATGCCGCACGAACTGGCGCGCCTGCTCCGGCGTGGCCGTATCGAAATAGGCGGGAACGTCGCCCAATCGCGCGGCCATCCCCGGGCCGTTGGCCATCCAGCTGGTCGATTCCACAATGCGGGGCGCAATGCGTTTGCCCGCCAGCGCTTCCGCGGTCCAGCGGCGCTTCTCTTCCGCGCAGGCGACGAACGGGTCTCCCGGTTTGGGACAGCCCTGCATGTCGCGCACGTTCGTCACGCCATATCCGATGTACAGCGGCAGGTCGAGCAGCGGACTGACGGCGAAGACGTGCGTGTGCATGTCCCAGAACGCCGGCAGCAGGTAACGATTTTGTGCGTCGATGATCCGTGCGCCGTGCGGCAGCGTGACGGAGCCGTCCTGGCCCACCGCACCGATGCGGCCGCGTTCGATGATCACCGTCTGTGCGGGCGTGACCGTGCCGGTCCGGACGTCGATCACGGTTGCGTGCACGATCGCCACGGCGCCATCGGTGCGCACCGCCTCGAGACGTTTCTGCGGCCACAGTACGCCCATCGCAAAGATCGCGGCCAGCAGCACGATCAGCAGCAGCAGCGCGACGAGCGTTCGTTTGAGGTATTTCATGGATGCTCGGTCAACATGGCGCGCGTTCGTCTGATTGCGTCGCCGTCGGAGGAAGCGAGCGCCGTCACGATCCGGCGTGCCGCCTCTTCCGGTGCCGTGCGCGAGGTGTCGATGGTGAGGTCGTACTGCAACCAGCGATGGATGCGCTCGCACTGCCCGGCGGCGAGGCCGACGCGTCGATCGCCGCGCTCGAGCTCGCGCGTGTTGAGTACGTCGATCGGGCACTCCAGTCCGACGAGCAACGTCCGATGTGATGATGCCACCGCCGCGAGCAGCAATTCCGCCTGCCCGCGCGTCGTGACGGCGTGATCGATCACGAGGTCGAGCCCGAGCGCCGCGAGCTCGCGCACGCACGCATAAAACCCCTGCACGAGCTCCGCATACCGGACCGCCCCCGCGTCCCCCTCACCCCGCTTGATCCGCTCGAGCGCACTGGCGGGAAGCGCGTAAAGCACGCTGTCGATCGAAAAGTTCAGAAACAGACTCCCCACCGCCTCCTGAAACGCCCGCGCCACCGAAGTTTTCCCCGAGCTGGAAGTTCCATTGAGCACGACAACCGTGGCCATGCAGCGAGGATAGCGTGGGTTGGTTTGGGCGGCGGCGGATGAAGGATGTTTCCGGTTGAAACCGGGGGAAGGTACTTCTGGGCTGAGGATGGCAAAGTGCGGGGCACTTCGCACACACGTGTCATTCCGGGCGAAGTCGAGGAATCCCCTGCCGGGAGCGCGGCCATCGTGCATCCGCAGGGGATCCCTCGACTTTCGCTTCTAATGACAAGCGTGAAACCGCCGGCGGATACTGCACGCTTGCCGCGGCGGTTCTTGTGGAGCGGCGGGCTCTTAGCCCGCCG
>DASVUA010000783.1:0-4675 GCA_036387295.1 Thermoanaerobaculia bacterium
CCCCCCGCCGCTCCAAGAACTGTTGTCATCAGCGCTAAAGTAGCGCCCCATGAAGCGCGCCCCCTTTCTCCTCCTCGTTGTCAGCCTCGCGTGCAACGGACGCGACGAGGCCGCGGCACCGCGGCCGCGCGCGGCTGCAACTCCCGCGGCGAATCCGGAAGCCGCACAAGGACAGCAGCTGATCCGCCAGTACGGCTGCAATGTCTGCCACGTGGTGCCGGGAATCGACGGCGCACAGGGATCGCTCGGCCCTTCACTGGCCGGCATCGCGTCGCGCCCCACGTTGAGCGAAGCAGCAGTGCCGAATACGCCCGCGAATCTCGCTCAGTTCGTCCAGAATCCCGCTTCGCTCAACCCGCAGACCAGCATGCCGCCGGTCGGGATCTCCGACGACGAATCGCGCGCGATCGCGGCCTATCTCATGACGCTGAAGTGATGAGCGGGGCCGCCGCGGCGAGTTATCTGGAGAGCGCCGGCGGCCGGGACCAAACGCACACGCGCGCATTCTCTCGATCAGGCACGAAGTAAGCACCATCGCGCTCCACATGAGCTTTACGATTCAGAAATCGCTCGGGAACTCTTACTTTCGCTTTGCCGTCAGCCGGCGACGTGAACTGCGCACCATCGATCCCGATCCCAGCCTGAGCACCGGCTCGGCCGGTGAGTTCATCCGGCACCGTCCGGAGATCTTTTACGCCGCCGATCTCCGCACCATCCACAAGCCGGAAGTTCCGCAGCTTCGGCTGATCAGTGGTACGTCGTTCTGGTCGACGCTGGTCGACGGCACCGGACGCGGCTGGGCGATGCTCGGCGTCATGGCCTTCGGCCTGCTGTTCGCGCTCCTCGGCATCGCGAACGTCGCGAACGACAATCGCGCCGGCTGGGTGCTCGTCGTGATCGGGCTCGTCATCGCTGCCGTGCCGCTCGTCATCACCGCGCAGAAACGCCACGCGGTGCGCCAGCTTGAAGAGCGCAAACGGAAAGAACGCGAAGAGCGCGACAGGCGCAACGCCGAGCTGCTCGGCGTCTACACGACCGCCCTCGAACAGCTGCGCGACAACCCCACCGACGCCGCGCTGGCGAACGTGGAGCGCGAGAACGAGAAACTCGATCTTCCTTACGCCGTCTGGGCCGACGCCGCGATCGGCACCGTGCTGTATGTCGGATTCTCGACGCTCGCCAAAGTCGGCGCCGCGCGCGCGGCCGAAGTCGCAGCATTGATGGACCGTGCGAGCGACGCGGCGGGCCTCATTGCCGAAGACGCCATCGGCGTGAAGCACGCCCTCTACTCGACCGTTCTGTGGCACCTGCTCGCGGATGATCGCCTGGGCGAAGAACAGTTGCGCATCGTTCGCGCGATCCAGAAGGGCTTCGGCATCGACGCCGAGGACGTGCCGGTCGATACCGCGGCCGAAGCGCAGTTCGAGCGTCTGCGTGGCGTCGACCATCGCAACGCACCGCGTTGCGCCGAGACCGCCATCGCTCTCGGCATGAACGAGTACTGCATGTACTCCTCGGAAGTGCGTCCGAACGAAAACGCGCCGCAATCGTTTCACGTCACCAGCAAACGCCTGATCCTTGGCAACGACAAAAATCGCATCGAACTGCCGGTCGCGAAAGTCGACGACATCCTCGTCGACGCCGAACGCAGCCGCGTCACCGTCCGCGCCGCCGAGCTCAAAAAACCGTTCGACTTTCACGCCGACGAGCCGATCTACCTCGCCGCCATGGTCGACCTCGCAACCCGCCTCGACGACCGCCCGAAGAGTTTCACGTAAGGAACAAACATCCTTGTTTGGTGGAGCGGCGGGCTCTTAGCCCGCCGACGATGGCTCGGCGGGCTAAAGCCCGCCGCTCCACCAAAGTGCGCTTGCGAAGAACATTGCAACGCCATCGTGCGTCGAACTCGCGATGGCCATTCTTCGCGTCGTGCTCATCGTCGCCGCCGCGGTCGCCGCGATGGCGGCGGTCATTCAGCCGGTCCTCCGTCCGCTCCCCTACGGATCCTCCCATCGGGCAGATGCCGCCGCGCTGCGGCGACACGTCGTCACGCTCACGGCACGTCCGCACAGCGCGGATGACGCCGAAGGCTTGAGTGCCGCGGCCACTTACATCGAGCGGCAGTTCCGAACCGCCACCGAGCGCGTCGTGCGGCAGGAGTTCTACGCACGCGGGCATGACTATCGGAACATCATTGCGCGCTTCGGTCCCGAATCGGGCCCGTCGATGATCGTCGGCGCGCACTACGACGCATTCGGTCGCCTGCCGGGTGCGGACGACAACGCGAGCGGAGCGGCCGGGTTGCTCGAGCTCGCGCGGCTGCTGGCGTTGCACCCGCCACGCACGCCCGTCGTACTCGTCGCGTACGCGAACGAAGAGCCGCCGTTTTTCGGCTCCGAACAAATGGGCAGTGCAGTGCACGCGAATTCAATCTCGAAGGCGAACGTCGCCGGGATGATCTGCCTCGAGATGATCGGCTATTACACCGCCCATCAGGCGTGGCCGAACGCCACGTTCGAGTTTCTTTACCCGTCTGAAGGGGACTTCATCGCCGTCTCGGGCCGCTGGGATGATCGCGTATTGACGCGCCACGTGAAGAGCGCAATTCGTGGCGCGGGCATGAAGGCCTGCAGCTTCACCGGCCCGGCGCAGACGCTCGACGCTTCGGACCACCGCAATTACTGGAGCGCCGGCATTCGCGCGGTGATGATCACCGACACGGCGTACCTCCGCAATCCGAACTACCACACCAGCCGCGATACGGCCGACACGCTCGATTACGACAAGATGGCGCTGGTCGTCGACGGCGTCTGGAGCGCCGTTACGCGGTGACGCGGTTGCGGCCTTCGCGTTTGGAGCGATACAGCAGATCGTCGGCTTTGGCGAGGATCTGCTCGGGCTGTTCGGCGATGCTCGTGGCGCAGCAGACGCCGAAGGAGGACGTGAGGCGGACGTCCAATCCGCCGGTGCCGAAGTTCGTCGCGGCGAGGGTGCCGCGGATCTGCTCGGCGACGTTCACGGCGATCTCGAGTGGCGTTTCCGGCAGGACGATGACGAACTCCTCGCCGCCGACGCGGGCGAAGAGATCGGTCGGACGGACGAAGCGTTCCGCGATCAGTTCGCACGTGGCGCGCAGCGCGTGATCGCCCGCAGCGTGGCCGTGCTGATCGTTCACCTGTTTGAAGTTGTCGTAGTCGAAGGCGATCACGCTCACCGGACGCTCGGGCGACGCGGTGTCGATCGCGAATCCGAGGCGCGCGAGGAGATAGGACTTGTTGAACGCGCCGGTCAGCTGGTCGGTGATGCCGCGCGCGTGCAGCGCCTCGGTGAACTCGACGTCGAGCAGCGAATCGACGAACTTGAACACGCAGTTGCCGAGCTTCAGCAGGCTCCCCTGCACCAGCGCCACCGGCGTCCGGATGCGCATGCCGTTGACCAGCGTACCGTTGGTGCTCGCGAGATCGTTGATCGTGATCGTGTCGCGCACGCGAGTCACTTCCGCGTGGATGCCGCTCACCGCGCGCTCGCGCACCCGGATGTCGCATTCCGGGCGACGGCCGATGATCTGGCGTCCCGGCCGGAGGCGGAAGACCTGTCCGGGCAGATCACCTTCCAGCATGATCAACGCGGGCTCGTGCGTCGCCGCCCGTTCGATTGGATCGTGGCTGTCGGCAAGCGAGACTTCGGTCGTCTTGCGCCGAAGCGGCTTGTCCTGGCCATGTGGGCGCATCGCGTTCTTGAGACGTTCGAGCATGGGACCCGCGCACAGTCTAATACGACAACAATGTGACGCAGCTCACAACCCCCACCGGCAACGCCTTTGCAGCCGCACGCGCCGGATGGAATTGCGGGTCAACAGCTGGGGCGAGTTGCAGGAAGCGGTCTTCGAGGAATCGTGGCAGCAGTCGCTTTCGCGGCACCGCTCGAACTACGTTTACCGCGGCGTGCCGCGCGCGCGCCACGGCCTCGAAACGAGCCTGCAGACCGGCGCATTCGAAGCGCATGAACGTCATCTGCTGAGCAGCTTCCGCAAATACGCGCTGCGCAGCGCCGTTCATGGCGACTGGGTCTGGAACTGGCTCTCGCTCGCGAAACATCACGGCCTTCCGACGCGCCTGCTCGACTGGACCTACTCCCCTTACGTGGCGATGCATTTCGCGACGCACGACGTGCGGCACTTCGACGAAGACGCCGCCATCTGGTGCGTCGATTACCGGAAGATGACCGACATGCTGCCGCACAAGCTGCGCGAGGTGCTGGAGGACGAGGACGTCAACATCTTTACCACCGAGCTGCTGAACCGTGTCGCCACGACCGTCGACGAATTCGACGAACTGTCGAGAGACGATTTCGTCGTCTTCTTCGAGCCCCCTTCGCTCGACGAGCGGATCGTCAACCAGTTCGCGCTCTTCTCGCTCCCCTCCAGCCCCACGATGTCGCTGCAGGCGCTGCTCGAGCGCCGCAACGCTTACAAACGGATCGTCATCCCGGCCGAGCTGAAGTGGGAAGTGCGCGACAAACTCGATCAGGCCAACATCACCGAGCGCGTCCTCTTCCCCGGCCTCGACGGCCTCTCCCAGTGGCTGAAGCGCTACTTCACGACACGAAAGTAACTCCAAAGAGAGTGGAGCGGCGGGCTCTTAGCCCGCCGACCAACGAGAACATCGGCGGGCTA
>DASVUA010000784.1:0-5547 GCA_036387295.1 Thermoanaerobaculia bacterium
GACGCGGCATCCAGTTCTCGCGCGGGCCCGCCAGCAGCGCGGTGAGAATCTCTTCTGCCCGTGCGTCTTCGTCCGTCATCCGGTCGGCGAACGCGCGGAGCGCCGCGATCGTCGAAGGAACGGCTTCGGTGCGCAGTTCGCGCTTGTCCCAGACGGCGCGCTCGCGGAGCGCGTCCGCCATCGTGCGGTAGTCGTCGACTTTTTCGGAGCAAGGAGCACACGAAGGCAGATGTGCGTCCCGGGCGGCGCGGCCCGATGCCAGGAGAGAGATCAGCGATTCGTCGTCGTAATGGCGCTCGATCATCGTCAACCCATCACTTTTTTACGGCCGTGATGCTCATGTAGATCTCACGCACCCGTTTGAGGCAGTTGTGAATCAGCTTTTCGGCGTAGCGATTGGTCGTCTCGAGCTCGCGGGCGACGTCCGACGCGGCGCGGCCTTCGAAGTAGTGCAGCCAGAGCGTTTCCCTGCATCGCGGCTGCAGATAATCGAGCGCCTGCCGGAGGGTGAGGTTTCTCGCGAACTCCTCGGCGAGGCCGTGCGTACCCGGATCAGAATGCTCGTTGAAGTCTTCCGGCAGCGATTCGGTTCGCGCCTGCGCGCGCCAGTAATGCCGGCTGGCGTTGCACATTGCGGCCACCAGCCACGCGCGAATGTTGTCGATCTTCGTGCCGGTCTGCAGGAACGAGAGGAAGACGTCCTGAATCAGGTTCTCGGCGTCGGTGTCCGGAATGCGGAACTTGCGGCAGGCGACGAACAGCAGGAGCGTGCGATGCTCGATGTAGAGAGCTTCGACGTCGTCAGCGGCTTTGGATGGAGGCAGAGCAGGGTCGCCCGCGCGAAGCTGCGGCTTCTTTTCGCTTCGGCCGCGAGACGCGGCGGCGGGCGCAACCTCGGTCGAGTTCTGTTCCAGCACGGCAGCCTTTCCCTCGCGCAACCGCTCGGCGGACCGTTGCAGATTCGCTGACTTTAGACCCATCTCACGTTACCACGTTTATGCCGCGGAGGCGACTCTCCCGAAGGACGGCGTTCCGTCCCCCACGACCGATTGGACACGTCAAGGTTAACCGATTTCAGTCAGATTTTCCGGATGTATGGAGATCATCGCATGAATTCTTCCTCTGGTGCTATCCTCCGCCGCCGACATGAACACCGATCAGAACCGCACGCTCGTCGACGAAATGTGGACGTCCTCGATCGTCCCCGCTATCGAGCAATACATCCGCATCCCCAATCAGTCCCCTCTCTTCGACCCCGACTGGAAGCGCAATGGCCATATGGACAAGGCCGTCGCACACGCCCGGCAGTGGGCCGAGGCGCAAGGCGTCAAAGGACTGACCCTCGACGTCCATGAGATCGAAGGCCGCACGCCAGTGATCTTCATGGAAATCGAAGGGGATGCGTCGTCGACCGTGCTCATGTACGGCCACCTCGACAAGCAGCCGGCCATGGTGGGGTGGGAAGAGGGCCTCGGCCCCTGGACGCCCGTCCTGCGCGACGGCAAGCTCTACGGCCGCGGCGGCGCGGATGACGGTTACGCGATCTTCGCCACCATCGCCGCGATCAAAGCGGTGCAGCAGCAGGGGCTCCCGCATTCGCGCATCGTCGTGCTGATCGAGTGCTGCGAAGAGAGCGGTTCGGTCGACCTGCCGGCGTACATCGAATTGCTTTCCGAGCGGATCGGTACGCCGGGCCTCGTGATCTGCCTCGATTCGGGCTGCGGCAACTACGACCAGCTCTGGATGACGACGTCGCTCCGCGGCTCGATCGTCGGCAATCTGACGGTGGAAGTGCTCACCGAAGGCGTGCACTCCGGCGACGCGAGCGGCATCGTTCCGTCGAGCTTCCGCATCATCCGGATGGTGCTCGACCGGCTCGAAGATGCGCAGACGGGAAAGCTCATCCCCGAGTGGCTGCACGTGGAAGTGCCGGCCGATCGGCTGGAGGACGCAAAGGCGACGGCGCGCGTGCTGGGCGATGAGGTCTGGAGCAAGTTTCCGTTCCTCGGCAACATGCAGCCGGTCGGCAAAGATCCGCTCGAGCTGCTGCTGAATCGCACGTGGCGCCCTGCCCTCTCGTACATCGGCCAGGCCGGCCTGCCCGATCTCGTGCAGGGCGGCAACGTGCTCCGTCCGAAAACGTCGATCAAGCTCTCGCTCCGCATCCCGCCGTCGCTCGACGCGAGCGATCTCGAACAGCGGATGAAGGATCTCCTCGAAACCGATCCGCCGTACGGCGCGCGCGTCACGTTCGACGCCGAAAAAGGTGGCGCCGGCTGGGTCGCGCCGAAGATCTCACCGTGGCTCGAAGAGTCGGTGGAGCGGGCGTCGCAGACGTATTTCGGCAAAGAGGCGATGACGTTCGGCGAGGGCGGCTCGATCCCGTTCATGGGGATGCTCGGAGCGAAGTATCCGAACGCGCAGTTCCTCATCACCGGCGTCCTCGGGCCGCAGAGCAATGCCCACGGTCCGAACGAGTTCCTCCACATTCCGTACGCCAGTGCGCTGACGGCATGCGTCGCGCAGGTTCTCGCGGACGAGCGGAAGAACGCCTAACCTGCTACAGTGCCGCGCCGGAGGAAACATGTCGAAGATCAATGGTGAAAAAGCACGCGCGTCGATCGCGAAAAAGCGTCGCACCGCACAGCGTGTGAAGGATCGCGCAGCCCTTGCAGCGATCCGCGCCGGTGCGTCCAAGGACGCGCCCGCAGCAACGAAGCCCGCCGAGACCAACGAGTCGTAACGCGCGATGAGCGACGTGACCCGCAGTCGCGGGTCACATTCATCACTCCTCCCACTGGTCAGCCCCTCGCCGGAGCGTTTCCGCGTGAAGTGGTGCGTCTACGCGTGGCCTGCCGCGTACCGCTTCTCCCCTGCTTCGATCCGCACGTCCAGCCGGTTCTGCAGCGGCGGCAGCGGGCAGGTGGCGAACGGCGTGAACGCGCACGGCGGGTTGTAGGCCTTGTTGAAGTCGATGATCGTCTTGCCGTCCGCACCCGGTTTCGCTGCATAGACGTAGCGGCCGGCCGGATATGTTTCGTCTTTGCTGGTCAGGTCTCGGAAGATGATGAACAGCTCGTCGGAGCCTTCTTCGAGGATTGGATCGAGGCGGTACTCTTTGCCGTCGAGCGTGAAGACGAGCGCGCCGGGAGAATCGGCGTCGGACCGCATGCCGGTGACGTCGTCGATCGGAATCTTTTTCATCGGGCGGTACGGCACGAGATGCGCCTCGACGCGGTAGTTCGCGTCGGTGGCAAAGTACTCGAGGCCGGCGAAATGGGTGCGCGTCGGCGCCTGCGCGTCCTTGACCCGCAGCCCGAGGCGCTCGCCGCGCTTGATGGCGTTGAAGCGGATCGAGCCCATCTGAACGATGGTGGGACCGTTCGGATGAGCATCGTGGCGCAGTTCCACCCGTTCAGCGACCGGCTTCTGGTCGATCATCATCTCCGGAGCGGCGTCGAGCGCAACCGTTTCGCCGGCGCGCACGAGCCTCAGCGTCTGTCCGGTCGGCAACGTGACGACGTTCTGCCCTTCCTCGAGCCAGAACAGGCCTACCAGCGTCAGCCAGCTGTCCTCTTTCTTGAGGCGCTCCGCGCGGTTCGTTTGCCACTGCGCGATTTCCTGATCGTGTTTGGCGGAATCGACCGGGGCAGCGTGGGCCACGCGCGCCTCCTCTCTGCACGCGGTGGCGAGCAGGACAGCAGCCAGTACAGCGACGAACGCTTTCATCCGGCTAGGATACGCGCGGGTGGTTTCCATTTCTCGAACAACGGTGTCAAAGAAACGTGGCGGAAGTTGCCAGATTTCCAATGCGCGAGACGGAGGGTGACGTGAGCACACCCGCCGTCTGGAATGACGAGCGCAAGCTGCTCGCCGCGATTCGCAGCGGCGACGCGGCGGCGGCCGAGCAACTGGTCGAGCAAACGTACTCGGCCGTGTTTGCGTCGGTGTTCCGGCTCTGCGGCGATCGCGATCTCGCCGCAGACCTGACCCAGGAGACCTATCAGAAAGCGTGGGGAGCGCTCCCTAAGTTCGACGGCCGCTCGCAACTTTTCACCTGGCTTTATCGAATTGCCTATACGACGTTTTTGAATCACGTCCGGCGTCCGCGGCGCATGGCGTCGCTCGACGAGCCTGATGCAATCGAAGTACGAGACGAACGGCCGCGCGCCGATGACGTGCTCGCGGATGCACAGGAGGCCTCGCGCCTCCGGACGGCAGTGATGGGATTACCGGAGGATTTGCGCTTCACCGTGACGGCGCACTTCTGGGGCGGACTGCCGGTCAAAGAAATTGCCGAGATCGAAAACATCACCACGGTGGCGATCCGCAAGCGCCTCAACCGCGCGTTTTCGTTACTCGAAGGGTTGTTGCAGGAAGAGGAAGTCTGATGAACTCCAAACGGAGAGCCGAGCTGCAGCGAAGATTGTCGATGGACGCGGTTCCGCGTCCGCCGGCCGATCTCGCCGAGCGGATCAAGGCCGATATCCCGAAGTACCTCGTAGCGACGCCCGAGCCGCGACGCTTCGCATGGGGAACCACGCTCCGCATCGCGGCGACGCTGTTCACGTTGCTCACCACCGCGCTCGTGACGTTGGAAGTGCTCGAACCGAAACGGCAGCCTGTGCGCGGCGCGCGGACGCAAACGCGAGAGCAACTCACACCGGCCGTGTTGCGCTACCGCTCGCAGCAGACCGCGGCAGACACGGCGAGCGCGCCGCGCGCCGAAACCGAAGTCAGTCTCGAGATCGTGCAGGAGCCGAGGGACATCCCGGCCGAGGCGGCGGTCGCCACGGAAGCCGCTCCCGCGCCGACGGCGGTCGCACCGCCGCGCCCCGCCGTCGCGCAACACCGCGGCAATATGGGCGGCGTTGCCGCGGCAGCGGCGGAAAAGGAAGAGCCGCAGCTCGCGTTCGCGGAAAGCGCTGCCGCTCCATCGGCGCCGCCTCCCGCGCCGCCGATGGCAGCTCCCGCACCGGCCGCCGCCGCGAACGCGGACTCGATCACGGTCACGGCGTCAGCGCCGAGTCTCGTGAGAGAGGCACACGCGGCGCCGCTGCAGCTCGAGCAGGGCGATCTCTTCGGGATCTCGCTCGATCCCGCTGCGTTTCCCGTCATCCGGAATGCGATCCAGAGCGGAACACGTCCCGCACCGGGAGCGGTGAACGTCGAAGCGCTCGTGAACTACTTTGCCGGCGCACAGGCGTCGCGCCGCCCGGTGGCGCTGGAAGTCGAGGCCTCACCTGCGCCGATTGCCGCCGATGGAGACGTGGCGATCCTCCGCTTCACGGTCGATACGGCGAGGATCACGCTTCCGGCCCGCGCCTCGGTGCCGCCCGTCGCGCGTGATGCGCATCTTCACGTCGACATCGATCCGCGCGCGGTTGCGAGCTTCCGCCGCGTCGGCGACAGCGGTACCGAAGATTCAGAAGAGGCGTTGCTCTACAACACGTCCGTCACCGGCTTGTACGAGCTGCAACTGAAGCCGAATCTGCGCGCGACGCAGCGCGTGGCGACGGTGCGGTTGCAGTACATTTCGGTCAAGAA
>DASVUA010000785.1:0-3078 GCA_036387295.1 Thermoanaerobaculia bacterium
AGCCTGCCGCCCGACGCTCGCCTGATCTCGATCAACGAAGTGCGGCTGTTCCGTTTTCCGCGGCCGGTGCTCGCCGCCCGCGTGCACGATCCGCCGATCCTCGCGCGCTACACGCGCGGCGCAACGTCGGTGGAAGAGCTCGCGGCCCGATTCCGTGCGGATGGAGTGACGCACTTGCTGCTCGCGCCGCAACCGGTGGAGCGAGGGGGCGTGCAGCCGCTGCCGCGCGAAGAAGAGCGCCTCATCACGCGCCTGCTGCGGGCGAGCCGCGTCGTCGATCGCGAGCGGAACACGCTGCTGATCGCGCTGCCTCGCTGACGTCGTTCCATCGCCTCGCTGCCGGTCGTTCCATCGCCTCGCTGACGCTCGTGGCGCGGGCGGGGCGGTGCACAAGGGGATGTACAATCGGCCGCCAAGCCGCACACATTCGAGGAGATCACGATGGCGACGTTGGACGTCCCTGCTCCCACTTCCATTTCCCGTCCCGACTTTGTGGAGTTGGACGCTGACCTCTCGCACAGCCCGCTGTGGAACGAAGATCTCGCGCCGACGCCGCTCGCGCGCCGCACCTGGTCGACCTACAACATCGCCGCGCTCTGGATCGGCATGTCGGTCGTCATCACGACCTACACGCTCGCTTCCGGCCTGATGACTCAGGGGATGTCGTGGGCTCAGGCGCTCGTGACGATTCTCCTCGGCAATGTGATCGTGCTCGCGCCGATGGTGCTGAACGCGCACGCCGGCACAAAGTACGGCGTCTCCTTCCCGGTGCTCTGCCGCGCCAGTTTCGGCGTGAAAGGAGCGAACATCCCGGCCATGCTCCGCGCGATCGTGGCGTGCGGCTGGTTCGGCATCCAGACGTGGATCGGCGGCCTCGCGCTCGACGCGCTGATGACGGCGCTCTGGTCCGGCTGGGCGACGCTCGGCGCGGGGAAAGCGATCGCGTTCGGCGCCTTCTGGCTGCTGCAGGTGGTGATCATTCTCAAAGGGACCGAAGGGATCAAAGTGCTCGAGAGCTGGTCGGCGCCGCTGCTGCTCGCCGGCGGCGCAGCGCTGCTGATCTGGGCCGTGCGCAACGGCGGCGGACTCGGTCACATCCTCAACGAATCGCGACGGCTGCAACAGGGACAGACGCCGTTCTGGACGCTCTTTCCCGCCGCACTCACGGCGAACGTCGGCTACTGGGCCACGCTCTCGCTGAACATCCCCGACTTCACCCGCTACGCAAAGAGCCAGCGCTCGCAGGCCACCGGTCAGGCGCTCGGGTTGCCGACCACGATGACGGCGTTCGCCTTCATCGGCGTCGCGGTCACGAGCGCGACGATCGTCGTCTTCGGCAAGGCGATCTGGGATCCGATCCAGCTCATCACGATGATCGGCAGCCCGGCCGTGATCGTGTTCGGCGCGCTGGTGGTGCTCGCCGCGCAGCTCACCACGAACATGGCGGCGAACGTCGTCTCGCCGGCCAACGATTTCTCGAACCTCTCTCCACGCAAAATCTCGTATGTCGCGGGCGGCCTCATCACCGCGGTCATCGGCATCCTCATGATGCCTTGGAAGCTCTACTCCGACGCTTCCGCGTACATCTTCACCTGGCTGATCGGCTACTCGTCGCTCATGGGCGCACTCGGCGGGATTCTCATCGCCGACTACTGGGTGCTGCGCCGCCAGCAACTGAATCTCCGCGACCTCTTCGAGCTGCGCGGCGAGTACACCTACTCGAACGGCACGAACTGGCGCGCGGTCGCGGCGCTCGTGCTCTCGATTCTCCCGGTCGTCCCAGGCTTCATCCGCGCCGCGCTCACGCCCGGCGGACAGGTGGCCGATCCCGGGTTCTTCGATCACCTCTACACCTACGCGTGGTTCGTCACGTTCGCACTCAGCTTCGTCCTCTATCTCGCAGTCATGAAACGAAAGGCGTAACCCATGGCCGACGTCAGCACGATCTTCACCGGACTCAAATTCGAGAACCCGTTCCTCCTCGCTTCGGCGCCGCCGACCGAGTCGGACGCCAACATCATGCGTGCGTTCGACGCCGGCTGGGGCGGCGTCGTGACGAAGACCGTCGGCATGCACCCGGTCATGAACGTGAAGGGGCCGAAGACGAAGTTTTTCCGCGCCGACAGCGAGGGATATCGCATCTCGATGACCAAGCGTCCGGGGTCGACGCTGCTCGGATCGTGGAACTGGGAACTGATCTCCGACAAGAGCATCGACTGGTGGCTGCCGCGCATCGAAGCGATCAAGAAAGCGCATCCGACCAAGATGCTGATCGCCTCGATCATGGCCGGCTCCGGCAATGACAAGGAACTGCACAACTGGCAGGACCTCACGAAAGCCGTTCAGGAAGCGGGTGCCGACGGCGTCGAGCTGAACTTCTCCTGCCCCCACATGGACCGCGTCGACATGGGCTCGAACGTCGGCAAGGACAAGGTCCTCTGCTCGGTCGTCACCATGGCGGTGAAGGAAGTGGCGAAAGTGCCGGTGTGGGTGAAGCTGACCCCTGCGACCGCGAACATCACCGTGGAAGCTGAAGCGACGTTTCGCGGCGGAGCGGACGCGATTGCGTCGTCGAACACATTCCCCTCGCTGCCGCTGATCGATCCCGCCACACTCGAGTTCGAGATGAACGTCGAAGGCCTCGTCTCCTCCGGCGGCCTCGGCGGCCCCGCCATCCTTCCGCTCTCGCTCGCGAAAATGTCGCAGATGACGCGCGAATTCGGCGACCGCGAATTCTCCGGAATCGGCGGCGTCGCCAATTTCGCCCACGCCCTCAACTACTTCCTCCTCGGGTGCGGCACCGTCCAGGTCTGCACCGCCGCCATGCTCGACCACGCCGTCGGCCCCAACGTCATCCGCGAGCTCCTCTCCGGCATGAACGAATTCATGGAAAAGCGAGGCTTCAACTCCCTCGAAGACTTCCGCGGCCTGAGACGCGACCGCATCGTCCCCCACTCCCAGATCAAACGCCCCGACACCGTCGACTACCACGGCGGCTACGCCGAAGAGCACGAGGGATATGCGGGGGTTGGGGAGAGGGTGATGATGTCGTAGAACGCACAACGAAAGGTGTCATCC
>DASVUA010000786.1:0-5905 GCA_036387295.1 Thermoanaerobaculia bacterium
CTCTACGCCGACGCGTACGAGAACGCGCCGTTCGTGCGCGTGCTCGCGCCGGGAGCCGTGCCGGAACTGAAGAACGTCGTGAACACGCCGTACTGCGAGATCGGCTTCACGCTGCTGAACGGCGGCCGCCGCGCGGTCGTCGTCAGCGTCATCGACAACCTGCTCAAAGGCGCGGCCTCGCAGGCCGTGCAGAACTTCAACCGCATGCAGGGATATGCGGAGACGGAGGGACTGCTGTGATTCTGATGAAGCTCGGAGGCTCACTGCTCGACGACGCGGTTCGCCGCGATGCCGCGCTGCGCGCAATCGTCGCGCGCTGGAACGCGGGGGAAGACGTCGTGCTCGTGCACGGCGGCGGGAAGCACATCGACGCGATGCTGGCGAAGCTCGGCCTCGCAAAAATGACGCACGCAGGACTGCGCATCACCGATGACGCGACGCTCGACGTCGTGGTCTCGGTGCTCGCCGGCACCGTCAACAAGATGCTGGTGAGCGAGCTCGCGAAGCTCGGCGTGCGCGCGGCCGGAATCTCCGGCGCGGACGGCGGAACGCTCGTCGCGACGAAGCACGCGCAGATCGACGGAGTCGAGCTCGGGCACGTGGGCGAGGTGCAGAGCGCGAATGCGACGCTCATCAAAGCGATGCTCACGTACGGCACGCTGCCGGTGATCTCGCCGATCGCGATGAGCAAAGACGGCGCGATGTTCAACGTCAACGCCGACAGCGCCGCGGCCGCGCTCGCGGTCGCGCTGCGTGCGAAGTCTCTGCGCTTCATCACCGACGTCGCCGGCGTGCTCGACGCGAACGGCACGCTCATGCCGCGCCTCGGCGTCAGCGACACGAGGAGCCTCATCGACAACGTCAGCGGCGGCATGAAGCCGAAGCTGCAGGCTGCACTCTCCGCGCTCGTCTCCGGCGTCGGCGAGATCGTGATCGGAGAAGAAGGAGGGACGACCCTTGTTGCTGCATGACGAATCTCCCCTCGCCGTCGAAGCGCGCGAGAACGCGTTTCTCGTGAAGACGTACGCACGCACGCCGTTCCATCCGCGCGATGGAGAAGGTGCGCGCCTCATCGACGCCGACGGTCGCGAATCGTGGGATCTGCTCGGCGGCATCGCCGTGAACGTCCTCGGGCACAAGCACCCGCGCCTCGTGAAAGCGATGCGCGAGGAAGCGCTGCTGCACGTTTCGAATCTCTACTACCACCCGGCGCCCGGCATCCTGGCCGAGGAGCTCGTCCGCGCGTCGGGGCTGAACCGAGGCTTCTTTTGCAACAGCGGCACGGAAGCGAACGAAGCGGCGATCAAATTCGCGCGGCTGGCCACGACAAAATCGCGCCTCGTCGCGCTCGAAGAATCGTTCCACGGCCGCACCATCGGCGCCCTCTCGCTCACCGGACACGAAGCGTATCGCGCGCCGTTTGCGCCGCTGCTCGAAGGGGTTACGTTCGTAGCGCCGAACGACATCGCTGCGCTCGAAGCAGCAGTCGATGCGGATACCGCCGCCATCTTTCTCGAGCCGGTCATGGGCGAAGGAGGCGTCGTGCCGCTGCATGACGACTACCTCATCGCGGCGCGCCGCATCGCCGATCGTCACGGCGCGATGCTCGTGCTCGATGAAATCCAGTGCGGCCTCGGGCGCACCGGATCGCTGTTCGCGTTTCAGAAAAGCGGCATCACCCCCGACATGGTGACGCTCGCAAAAGCGCTCGGCGGCGGACTGCCGCTCGGCGCCGTGCTGACCGGCGATGCGCTCGAAGGAGCGATCAAACCGGGGCATCACGGCACGACGTTCGGCGGCAACCCGGTGGCTTGCCGTCTCGGCGCGATCGTGCTCGACGAGACCGTGAAGCTGTTGCCTCGCATTCAGGAAATGGGCGCGTGGTTCGCGAACGAAGCGCGACGTCTGCCGGTGGTCGACGTCCGCGGCTCCGGTCTGATGTGGGGCCTCGAGCTCGATCGTCCCGCCGCGCCGGTCGCGCGCGAACTGCTGTCGCACGGCTTCGTGGTCGGCACGGCACGCGAGCGCGTGCTGCGCCTCCTGCCGCCCTACATCGTGCCGAAGCAGGCACTGGTCGAATTCATCGAAACGCTCCACGGCGTGCTGAGTGGAGCGGCGGGCTTCAGCCTGCCGAATCGTCAACAGGCCGGCGGGCTGAAGCCCGCCGCTCCACAAGACGACGCATTACACGCGACACCGCATCAGAAGGAGAAAGCAGCGTGAAAAAGGTCGCCCTTGCATACAGCGGAGGTCTCGACACCTCCATCATCATCACCTGGCTGAAAGAGAACTACGGCTGCGACGTCGTCGCGGTCGCCGTCGACGTCGGCCAGGCCGAAGAAACGGCCGGGCTCACGCAGAAGGCGTACAGCACCGGCGCGTGCGACTTTCATCTCGTCGACGCGAAAGAAGAATTCGCGGCCGACTATCTCTTTCCGGTGCTGCGTGCCGGCGCGATCTACGAGCGCGATTACCTGCTCGGCACCTCCACCGCCCGTCCGCTCATCGCACGCAAGCAGGTCGAGATCGCGCTCGCCACCGGCTGCGATGCGCTCGCGCACGGCTGCACCGGCAAAGGCAACGACCAGGTGCGGTTCGAGCTCGCCTACCAGGCGCTCGCGCCGGAGTTGAAGATCGTCGCGCCGTGGCGCGAATGGAACATCGTCTCGCGCGAAGACGCGATCGATTACGCGGCGTCGCGCGGCATTCCGGTGCCGGTGACGAAGAAAGACCCGTACTCGCGCGATCGCAACCTCTGGCATCTCTCGCACGAAGGGGGGCCGCTCGAAGACCCGTCGTTCGAACCGGAAGCGTCGATGTTCAAGCTGAGCGCCGATCCGGTGGACGCACCCGACGCTCCTGAAAAAGTAGCCATCGGATTCGTCGACGGCATTCCGGTGTCGGTGAACGGCGCGACGCTGTCGCCCGCGAAACTCGTGCAGACGCTGAACCAGATCGGCGGACGCCACGGTGTCGGCCGCGCGGACATCGTCGAGAACCGTCTCATCGGCATCAAGTCGCGCGGCGTCTACGAAACGCCGGGCGGAACGCTGCTCGTCAGCGCACTCAAAGCGCTCGAATCGATCACGCTCGATCGCGACTCCGCGCACGAGAAAGAGCGCATCGCCACTCGTTACGCGGAGCTCGTCTACAACGGCCAGTGGTTCTCGCCGTTGCGCGAGGCGTTCGATGCCTTCGTCACCACGCTCGCCGAAAACGTCACCGGCAGCGTCACGATGAAACTCTACAAAGGCAACGCGACCGTCGTCGCGCGCAGCTCGCCGTACTCGCTCTATTCGCAAAACCTCGCGTCGTTCGACATGTCGGGCTACGACGTCACCGACTCCGCCGGCTTCATCAAACTCTTCGGCCTTCAGATGCGCGGCCGCAAGCGGATCGCGCCGATGGCCGTGGAAAAGGCGGTGGGCCAATGACGATGTGGGGCGGCCGTTTCAAAGAAGGTCCATCCGCGCTGCTGCGCGCGCTCAACGACTCGTTCGCGTTCGACCGCGCATTGCTCGCGGAAGATGTCGAAGGCTCGATCGCCTGGGCCCGCGAGCTCGGCGAGGCAGGAGTGCTGTCGACGGATGAATCGGAGAAGCTCGTACAAGCACTCGTCTCCTGTGGAGCGGCGGGCTTCAGCCCGCCGAACAATCAACAGGTCGGCGGGCTAAATCCCGCCGCTCCACCAGACGCCGAGGACGTGCACTCGTTCGTCGAGGACTCGCTGCGCGCGCACGTCGGCGACCTCGCCGGGAAGCTGCACACCGGCCGTTCGCGCAACGATCAGGTCGCGACCGATCTGAAGTTGTGGCTGAAGAAAGCGTGTGCCGATTTCGACGCGCTCGTGACCTCGCTTGCGCGCGCATTGGCGACGAAAGCGTGCGACGAAGCGGCGACCGCGATGCCTGGCTACACGCATCTCAAACAGGCCGAGCCGATCACGTTCGGCCACTGGTGCATGGCATACGTCGCGATGCTGCAGCGCGATCTTTCGCGCGTGCGCGATGCGATGTCGCGCGGCGATGAATGCCCGCTCGGATCTGCCGCGCTCGCCGGGACGCCGCTGCGCATCGATCGCGAGCGCCTCGCGCAGTCGCTCGGATTCGCGCGCGCGACGGCGAACTCGCTCGACGCGGTTTCGGATCGCGACTTTGCGGCCGAATACCTCTTCTGCGCGTCGATGCTGCTCACGCACCTGTCGCGGCTTGCCGAGGATCTGATTTTCTTCACGTCAGACGAAGCGAATTACGCCGAGCTGCCGGATGCGATGGCCACCGGCTCCTCGCGCATGCCGCAGAAGAAGAATCCGGACGTGCTCGAACTGACGCGCGGCCACGCCGCGCGCGCAACCGGCGAGCTCACCGGATTTCTCGCGCTGCTCAAAGGATTGCCGCTCGCGTACAACAAAGACCTGCAGCTCGACAAAGAACCGCTCTTCCGCACGCGCACCACGCTCGCGCTGCTGCTGCCCGCGCTGACCGCGCTCATCGCGGGACTGCAGCTCAACCGCGATCGCATGCGCGCCGCGGCGGCGAGTCCGTTGCTCCTTGCGACCGATGCCGCGGACGAGCTCGCGGCGCAGGGGATTCCATTTCGCGAAGCGCACGACATCGTCTCGCGCGAGCTGACGGCGTCGCCCACCCCTGATGTCATCCTGAGCAAAGCGAAGGACCTTCCCTCGCGCAACGGAGAAGGTCCTTCGCCGTCTTCGCGGCTCAGGATGACAACTGATTCAGGACGGAACGCGCCGCTCGATCGCGTGCTCGCCAAGAAGAACGTCCTCGGAGGAACCGCCCCCGAAAGAGTGCTCGCGGCCGCGAAGGCCGCACTGGAGACCCTCGATGAAACTCCCTAAAGGTTTTCTCGCATCCGGCGTGCGCGCCGGCATCCGCAAGAAGCGTCCCGACCTCGGCATGATCGTCGCCGAAGACGGCGCGACCGCGGCCGCCGTCTTCACGCAGAACAAATTTCAGGCGGCGCCTGTCGTGCTCTCGCGCGCCGCGATGAAGAAGAGCGGCGGCCGTGTGAAAGCGGTCGTCGTCAACGCCGGCTGCGCGAACGCCGTCACGGGAAAAGAAGGTCTCGACGCCGCGAAACGCGTCCGCACGCGCACCGCGGAACTGCTGCATTGCAGTGAAGAAGAAGTGTTCCTCGCGTCCACCGGCGTGATCGGCGTCGTGCTGCCCGACAAGAAGATCCGCGACTTTCTGCCCGACGCGGTGAGCCGCCTTTCGAGCGGCGGCATCGAAGCGCTGTCGCACGCGATCCTCACCACCGACGTCGGCCCGAAAGTCGCGCAGGCGACGTTCACCCTCGACGGCAAACGCGGCCGCATCGTCGGCGTCGCGAAAGGCGCCGGCATGATCCATCCGAACATGGCCACGATGCTCGGATTCGTCATGACCGACGCGAACATCGACGCCGCGTCGCTGCAGCGTGCATTGAAGACGTCCGTCGATCAGAGCTTCAACGCCATCTCCGTCGACGGCGACACATCGACCAACGACACCGTGCTGTTGCTCGCATCGGGAAAGCTCGGCAACGCCGCGGGAGCCGACCTCGCCGACTTTCAACGCGCGCTCGACACGCTCTGCCGCGAGCTCGCCTGGATGATCGTGCGCGACGGCGAAGGTGCGGTGCGGGTGATGGAGCTCGAGATCACCGGCGCGCGCACGGAGCGCGACGCGAAGCTCGCCGCGCACGCCATCGCCACCTCACCGCTCGTGAAGACGGCGCTGCACGGCGGCGATCCGAACTGGGGCCGCATCCTGGCCGCGGTCGGACGCAGCGGCGCCCGCTTTTCGCTGAAGAAAATCTCGCTGCACGCGGGTGCGGTCGCGCTCGTGACAAACGGCGCGCCGGCACCGTACTCGGAGAAAGAAGCGGCGAAAGTGTTCTCCCG
>DASVUA010000787.1:0-2602 GCA_036387295.1 Thermoanaerobaculia bacterium
CAGAGCTGCTGCCGCACGTCTTCGAGCCGTTCCGTCAGGGTGCTGCTGCGGCGTCAGGGCAAATCGGACTCGGCCTCGGCCTGGCGATCGTGCATCAGCTCGTGACGTTGCATGGCGGCGCCGTGCAGGTGCAGAGCACCGCCGTCGGGCGCGGTGCAACGTTCGCGATCGTGCTCCCGCGGGGGGCGGCCGCCGTTCAGCAGCCCGGCAGCCAGTTGTCCGCAACCGTCGCTGACGACGACGTGCCGCGCAACGGGTGAGCACGTCCCGGCTACTGCGGCGTTGCTCGGTAAACGCGCCGGCCGCGGCTCAGCGCTTTTTGCGCATAGCCGAGCGACGTCAATCGCTCCAATGCCGCTTTGAGCGCGGCGGCACTGAGATTCGTTGCCGCTCGCAGTCGTTTCTCTGACGCCTCACCGAAGCCGGTCAGAATGTTCAACAGTGCCGACTCTTCGCGCGTGATGCCGCGATACTGCGAATCGGCCTGCCGTCGCGGGACCGCGGTGATCAGGCCATGCAGATCGTGCAGCGGACGTCCGACCACGACCCCTTCGTTCGTCACCTCATATCCGCGGATGTCGGCGCTGTGCTTGCGCCCGCGCGTCTTCACCACCGTCATGAACGACTTGAGCTGACCTTCCACCTCGAAGTAACGCAGCAGCACGATGTCGTGCGTGAGAAACGAAATCGCGTGCGGCGTGAACTGCAGCTCGTCGTAGCTGGTCGTGATCTCCACCGTCATCATGATCGAGATCCCATCGCCCGTGACTGCACCGATCAGGCGATAGAGCGACTCCGCGTAATCTTCCTTGAAGGTCGGGGCGAGCGCGTTCTCCATCGCGGAGAGGGAGTCGATCACCACACGCCGCGCACCGATGCGCTCGATGGCCGACTGGATCGCGTACAGTGTTTCGTCGACCGATAAATCGAGCGGGCGGATGTAGACGATCTCCACCTGACCGTTTTTCACCATTTGCTCGACGTCTACCCCGAAACTGTTCGCCTGGTTGATGAACTTCGGGACCGTCTCCTCGAACATGACCATCACACCCGGCTGCCCGTCGCGCACACCTTGCGCGATGAAGTGGAGACCGAGCGTCGACTTGCCGGTGCCGGAGGGGCCGGCCACGATCATCGAGCTGCCTTCGAACGTGCCGCCGCCGAGCATGTCGTCGAGACCCGCCACGCCGCTGGAGATCAACTTGCGCGACGACGGCCGCAGAGAATCGTCGACCGGTTTGAGCATCCGCGGAAAAACTTCAAGGCCCCCATTGCCGATCCGCACCGTGTGCAAACCCGGCTGCGGGTCTGCGCCGCGCATTTTGTGAATGCGCAGTTTGCGGACCATGGAGTTGCGGGCGATGTTCTGCGAGATTTCGATGATGCCGTCGGCCAGCGTGAACACCGGGTTCTGGCTCTTGTCGTCGTTCGTGTATTCACCGACCAGGAAGCTCGTAGCGTGCGAGCTGGTCAGGCGGACGGCGAGCTTTTGTACGAACTCCTGCACGCTCCCGACCGACCGGGGCATCACCAGGGTTCGGAAGGAATCGACTACGACCAGCGCCGGCTGCACCTTGTCGATGTTCTCCTGGATCGCTTCGAGCGTTTTGGCGAGATCGCCTTCGAGCGCCAGCTCGCCAAGGTTCGCGAAGAAGATGCTTTCGTTGACTTTGCTGTTGTCGAAAAAGGAAAACTGCTGCTGGTACCGCAGCATCTTGATGGTCGGTTCACCAAGGACCGTGAAGTACAGCGCCGGCGCTTCGGGCGTGGCATTCGCGAACACGATCTGGTGCGCGAGCGTGGTTTTTCCGGAGCCCGGCTCGCCCATGATCACATTGAACGAGAACTGCGGGATACCACCGCCAAGCACGACATCGAGGCGTTCGATGCCGCTCGTCAGCTTGTTGATTGTGGCGCGGGACGTTTCACTCATTCGCGGAGTCCTCGGATAGCTTGCTGAACGACAGTTTCGGCCACGCGTGCCGGACGAAGCGCAACGTCAGGTCTTCGCCGATGAAAGACATGAGCAACCACATGATGGTTGCAAGGAGCGCGGCGTACCCTTCGGCCGCCTCGCTCGCCTCGAAGTCTTCCGCCGAATCCGGCAGTCCCTGCAACGCGCAATCGGATGTGGCGCCAGGCTTGACCTGGGCCAGCCACGGATACTCGCGCGCGGTGAGCTGAATGGCGCGGCTGAGCAACGCGTTCAATCCGCCCGGTCCCATCGCGGTCTCCAGGATGCGATAGAGGTCGCCGCACGAGAGCTGCATCGCCTCCGCCGCGGCAGACGGCGTGGCGGGCGTACCGTGCGCGTGCACCTTCATGGCACGACGCGCGATCTCGTGGAGTGCACGGTCGGGTTTCTTCATCGCTGCGAGGCGGGCGCATTGTAATGCCCTGGGCTTCTGCAAATGTTCGTCGAATCGGCGTGAATGCCGCGCGCTCAGTGGTCTGCGCGCGAAGGGCGGGTGACGTCCGGCAACCTGACAGGACCCCGGCCGAGGGTTCGCGCGTCCACGCAGTCGTGAACGAGCTCGCCGAGGTGCACGAGATCGAGCGGCTTGCGGAGGACGATCTGCACCATCTCACTGTGCGCGTGCAG
>DASVUA010000788.1:0-2808 GCA_036387295.1 Thermoanaerobaculia bacterium
GATGGATGCTCGGCGGGCTGAAGCCCGCCGCTCCACTGAACCTGCGTGTGATTTGAAGGGGACCTCGCTCACAGAATCGCGCGAATGAGCTCTTCTTCGTCGCCGAGATCGCGTCCATCGAGAAGACGCGCGAGCAGCGCGCCGATCAGCAGATCGGCGGCAAGGTCGGGCTCGTGCCTCGTGCGAAGGGGAGGGTCAGCCGCGAGCAGCTCGCGGAGCGCCGCGCGGCGAGGCCGCACGACCGCGCGAACGATGTCCATCGCGTCGCGTTCCGGCTCCGCGATCAGTCGCAGGACACCGGCTGCCTCGCGCAGCACGCTCGCGAGGTCGTCGCGTTCGGAGAGGCGCTGCATCGGCGCAAGCGCTGCCGCGGCAAGGATCGATTTCGATGCGAAGCGGCGATAAATGGTCGTTTTCGCGATCCCGGTGAGCTCCGAGATCGAATCGACGGTGAACTCGCGATAGCCGCGCTCGTGCAGAACCTGACGGGCGACGGTGAGGATCTCCTCCTCCGTCCCTTCACGGCGAGGGCGTCCGCGCCCGCGCCTGGTCCGTTCGCCGGCGGGCTCGCCGCCGGGCAGTTCAACACCGCCCTCCATCGAGCGTCATGGTGCGCGACGCGCCGCGGCGGTGTCGACGCAAATGGGATGAGACGGCGGTATCCGGTGTCGAAACCAGCGCTGAAGGTGACGTCGTCGACGCCGTTCTCCGAACTCGCGCCGCTGCCCGAGTGCAGCCCGCGCTATGCGTGTCCGACGAACGCCGCCGCCGCGCGCTGCGGGCGTGCGTAAAAGAATCCCTGCGCGTAGCGCGCGCCGATGTCGTGCGCGGCGCCTGACGTGGCGGCGGTCTCGATGCCTTCCAGCACCACCTCGCACTCGAAGTCGTGGGCGAGCGAGAGGATGTTGCCGATGATCTTCCGCCGCACCGGATTCTTCTCGAAATCGGTGCCGAACTCGTGGCTCACTTTCAGGAACGACGGCTTCACGCATTCGATGCGGTCGAGGTGCGAGTAGGCGATGCCGACGTCGTCGAGCGCGAACTCGATGCCGTGTCCGCGCAGCGATTCGAACGTCTCGCAGACCGACGGCGTGGCGGTGAGCTTTTCCTGTTCGGTGATCTCGAGCACCACGTTCTTCAGCTCGACGCCGTTGTCGGTCGCTTCCTCGACCAGGGTCCGGACCAGCCGCTCTCCTTCGTGCAGGACATGCGGATGGAGGTTGATGAACAACTTTGCGCCGCGCGGCAGCGCACGCGCCTGACGCAGCGTCCGCCGCAGGCAGGCCAGCTCGAGCTCGGCCGTCTTGCCGGTGAGGCGGGCGTAATCGAAGAGGAACTGCGGATCGCAGAACGACAGTGCCTCGTCGTCGAACCGCGCCAGCGACTCGTAGCCGTAGCCGCTCGGGCTGTCGCCGCGCACGTCCAGGATTGGCTGAAACGCCGGTCGGAGATGAGCGCTCGCGATCAGCTCGTCGACGGCGGGAATGTGCAGAATCTTGCCTTCGTCGCTGCGCGGGATGCTGCTCTTCCGATCCTTTCGATCCTTCCGCTCCTTCGAGTAGACGATCTCGCTCGCGCCACGCCGTTTCGCCTCCGCACACCATGCGGCAGTAAGACGCTCCGACGACGTGAGCACGATATCGCACGCTTTCGCCCGGCGCCGAGCGTCGGTCACCAGCTCGAGCACGGCCGCCGAGAACGGCCCTTCGAGCTGCGCATCGGCGTGCAGCGAGGTGATCGGCATGCGCGCCAGCACCAGCGACCCGACGGCCGCGTCGGCGCCCGTCAGGATCAGGCGTCCTGCTCGGGCGAGCCGCGCCGCCGCGGACGTGGCCGCTTCACGGTCGCGGGCGAGGATCAACACGGTCTCGTCAAAGTTATTTGTATTCATGGTGTGCCGGTCTCTATCGCGAGATCGGTGCCCGTTGGCACATCAGCGTAAGCCGATTGTTCGCAGCGAGTTAGCTCTGGAGCGGTCGCGCTCGCCGGAACGGCATGTGTCCCAACGTATAGACGGTGTGCAGTGCGCGCAGTACGCGCCGGGCTGCCGGGACGCGCTCAGTCTCCGGCGCCGACAAAGACGAGCTCGGCTCCGGGATGGTCGAGCCAGGCGGTGGAGTCGAGCTGCGCGAAACGGCGGCTGCGGAACCGCTCCTGGAGGGAAGGAGGGAAGGGCGCAGGGATGGTGACGTGCAATTCGAGATCGTCGAAGAGCTGCGCCTGGAGGTCGGGCGGCTGAAGGAGTCCCCACGCCACGGGATCGGGGTTGGCGACGGTGACGATGTAGTCGGCGTCGCGTTCGAGGTCGACATCCTCAGACACCGCATCGCTCTGTTCGAACTCGTCGACGTGCCACCGAAAGTGCGCATGCGTGCCGTGCGTCGCGATTTCGTACGTACCGCTCGCGAACCGCCGCGCCGCCGGAAGATGCCGCAAGCCGCGCGTCTTGGTCCCATACACCTGCGCGCCGAGGGCCGCGTGCATGTCGTAATGGGTGAGGACGAGATCGACGAACCCCCAGAAACGGTCGCGCTGCGAGGACGGAGGAAGCCGTTTCCGCCCGACCGCGATCGCCCGCTCGAACGCGCTCCCCTCGGGGCTCAACACGATCAGCAAGCGTTGAACGTCGGCCAGCTCGTCCGCATGCTGCTCTTCCACGCGCGGCCGATACAAAAAAGCCACGCTCCCCTGCTCGATCGTCTCTGCGGCCTCAGCAGCCGCCGTACGGGACATGAGCCCCCACAGTTCAAATCGCGCGCCGGTGTTCGTCGAAGCGATGCGCACCGGCGTTTTGGTGGAAGCGGCGGG
>DASVUA010000789.1:0-1611 GCA_036387295.1 Thermoanaerobaculia bacterium
GTCGCCGCACTCCACAACGGCGAGGCGTGCTTCGAGCGACGCATCACCAAGCGCCTCCGCGCCTCCGCGCCTCCGCGCCCAAGCGCCTCCGCGCCTAAGCGCGTCATTTTCCGTTCTCGTTTATCCTTTGCGGCCATGGACGAGCCGGAATACCTGATCTGTCTTCAGTGCGAGACGCCCACCTACCAGTTCGAGATCACGAATGGCAAAGTGACGGCGATCGTTTGCGGCACCTGCGGCAACGACGACATCAGCGAGTTCATGACCGAAGCGGAGCTCGAAGAGCTCGCATGACGCCGCCCGTCATCATCGGCATTGCAGGCGGCACCGGCTCGGGGAAGACCACCGTCGCACGCGCGATCTACGACCGCGTCGGGCGCGACCGGATCGAGTGGATCTCGCACGACTCGTACTATCGCAACTTCGAAGGCCTTTCCCCCGAGGAGCGGCACCACATCAACTTCGACCACCCCGATTCGCTCGAGACGGAACTGCTCGCGCGGCATCTCGACGTCTTGAGCAAAGGGGCGTCGGTCGAAGTGCCGATTTACGACTTCACGACGCATTCGCGCAAACCGGAAACGCAGCGCGTGGAGCCGCGGCGCGTGATCATCGTGGAAGGCATTCTCGTCCTCGGCGAACCGGAGCTTCGCCGCCGCATTCAGATCAAGCTCTTCGTCGACACGCCGCCCGACATCCGCTTCATGCGCCGCCTCGTGCGCGACATCAAAACGCGCGGCCGCAGCATGGAATCGGTCATCGAGCAGTACCTCACGACCGTCCGCCCGATGCACGATGAATTCGTCGAGCCGTCGAAACGATACGCCGACCTCATCATCCCGGAAGGCGGCGAGAACCACGTCGCCATCGACGCGATCATCTCGCGCGTCGAGCACCTGCTGACGTAGCGATCGAGCACGAAGCGACGTCGGACATCATCGCGTCGCGTGGCCGTGACCGCACACTGATCGCGGCAGGGGCCGATAAGGGCCACGCCGACAGCAACTTAGCGATTTGTTTGTCTCCCTTTGCGAGAATTTACGCCGGCGGCGGAATGAGCGCGTGCCGCCGTTGGTTAGGGGGCACTTGCAGCGAGGTCGGCAGAAGCGGGCATTTGACCGCGGACGCCACCGAACCTAGAATTCCATCAGCTCAAGCCGAAGGGGGGGAATCGAAAATGCCTCTCGTACACGTCAAAGAAGACGAGTCATTCGAAAATGCGCTTCGCCGTTTCAAGCGCAAATGTGAAAAGTCGGGGATCCTCTCCGAGCTGAAGAAGCGTCAGCATTTCGAGAAGCCGAGCACGAAGCGCAAGCGCAAAGCCATCGCCGCACGGAAGAAAGTGCTGCGGAAGCTCGCGGAAGAGCGCCGTACCGGTTACTAGACTTCCGATCACGACACACTCGAACGGCTCGCGAGATCTCTCGCGGGCCGTTTTTGTTTTTCCACGCACCTCATGCAAAAACCAGAATCCCTCACCACACTCGAATTCGACCGCGTGCTGACGCTCGTGGCGATGGAAGCGAAGAGCGCGCTCGGCAAGGATGCGATCGCGCGGCGCCGCCCGTTACGCACGCTCGCCGAGTGTGAAGGCGCGCAGGCGGACCTCGG
>DASVUA010000790.1:0-2940 GCA_036387295.1 Thermoanaerobaculia bacterium
CCCCCCCCCCCTCCACTGGATGCACGGCGTGCCGGGCGAAAGCCCAGTGCCCCTTACGAGCCGGCGGCGCCGGAGGAGCGCATCCAGGTTACGACGCCGGCGATTTTGTTGATGTCGACCTGGCGCTCGAGGTACTCCCAGATGCCGAGGACTTCTTCGCGGTCGCGGGGGCGCTCGGGGGCGGCGCGGCGGACGTTTTCGTCGGCCAGCGCGAAGCGCGCGCGTGAATACCAGCGGCTCGCTTCCACCGGATCGCTCGCGAACTTTTGCACCGCCGCGGTCACCAGCGCCATCTCTTCATCCGAGATCCCGCTGATGACCGACATCGAGTCGGTCGCCCGCCGGGGGGCGCCGCGGCGTTCCGGCTGCAGTTCGTTGGCCGCGCGCAGCGCATCGATGGCTGTCGCGACGCGGTCCTGATGCTCCGTGATCCGCAGACCGCTGATCGAGAAACGCTCGTTTCCCGATTTCGCGATGCTCGTCCAGACCACCTTCGCGCGCACCACCACCGAGCGCGCCGGGCGAAGCAATGCGAACGACAACTTCGCCTCGTCGCCCGGCATGAGCGGCTCGTTGTGGCGGATGCGGAACCCGGTCGCCGAAAGCTGCATCACCACGAACTTCACGTCGCCGAAAATCCCGCCGAGCTGGCGCAGCGGCACGAAGCGCGTCGCGATGCGCAGCTCAGGCTCGTCGTGTTGCTGCCGGACTCGCGGCTCCGGCGCCGGCGAAGCAAAGATGCGCGGCGAAGCCGGAACGACAGTCGCAGGCCGCGGCTCGGAATCGGGATTGCGATCCGGTTCGGGCTCGGGCGCAGACTCCGCCGACTCCGTTTGCGCTTCCGGGTCGCCTTCCGGCTCCGGCATGTACGAAGACGACGCAAACACCGGCCGCTCGACGTGCCGCCGCTGCGGCTGCCGCGGCTCGCTCTCCTCCGGCGGCGCCTCGCGCCACCCTGCTTCGGCCTGATATAGCCGGAGGAGCGCGTCGCGCAGAAATCCCTCCAACTGGGCGAGCGGGATGCGCGGCTCGCCGCCGCGGATGTGGCAAAGCACACGGCCGCTGTCGAGCAGAGCGTCGACGACGTCCAGAGGAACGGCCAGGAGGTCGCTGAGCTCCTCGCGGGAAACTGAGGTTGTAAGAGGTCGCATGCCGGTGGCGTCGAGCCGGTGGCGAGCTTATGCGACGGAAATGCCTGATAGTCCGTTCGGATGCGCCGTCGCGCCGAGGCAGCGGCGGACTGCCGCGATGAGCCGGGTCGGCATCACCGGTTTCGAGAGCGTCTCGCGCACTGACGGAAAGAGCTTCCGGATCTCCCCCACCTCCAGCCCCGTCACGACGACGATCGACGAGAGCTGCGAAGGATTCGTGCTCGCGATGTACTCCATCACGTCGGTGCCGCTCAGTTTCGGCAACGCCAGATCGAGCACCACCGCGTCGTACGGCTTCCGGGCCAGACAGCCGATCGCCTTCTCGCCGTCCACCGCTACATCCACGACGCAAGCCTCACCCTCGAGAGTCTTCCGGAGCGCGTCGCGCGTCGCGACGTCGCCTTCGACCACCAGTACATGTGGACGCATATCTGGAAGTAACTCTATCAGCAAGTGTAGAGCCACGTGAATGCGGAAACGCGTCAGAGCGAGGAGATGAACGCCGCCGCGAGCTCCGCCGCGTCCGCAACACGCTTCCGGAGCGAGTGATCGCCGCCGTCCAGCCACTCGACGCGGATCGCGGGCGACAGCAGATATCCGCCGACTTCCGCCGGCGATCCGAACGGGTCGCGCGTCCCCTGCAGAATCAGCGTCGGTGTACGAAGCTCCGCAAGGTGCGCCGTGCGCGGATGGTCCGGCTTCCCCGGCGGATGCCATGGGTACGAAAAGCAGACCAGCGCCCGGGCACCCACCTCGTCGGCGATCATGCTCGCGATCCGTCCACCCATCGACTGGCCGCCGATCACCACCTTCGCTCCGCCGCCGTGCTCCTCGATCACCCGCCGCCAGGTGTCCATCAGAATCGGCGCGCGATCGGGTGCGCCACCCTTCTTCGTCCCCGCCCGTCGCGCCGCCATGTACGGGAACTCGAAGCGCACCACCCGAATCCCGCGCGCCCCGATCGTCTCCGCGATTGTCGTCAGCATCTGCGAATCCATCGGCCCGCCGGCACCGTGGGCGAGTAGATAGAGGTGACGGGAGTGTTCAGGGCCGGGGGTGAGATACATTTCGTTTCAGGTTATCGCGAGCAGCGAATGGAGAATTGAAAATTGGAAATTGAAAATTGAAAAATCGGAAAGATGCGCCGGCCGTGTGAGCGATTTGCGCGATCTTTCAATTTTCAATTTTCAATTTTCAATTCCGTCGCTCCTTACCACCCTCTCACCGGCCGCCACTGATCCACCACCTTGCCGCCGTCGACGATCTGATACGCATCGAACATGGCGGCGGTGAGGCAGGAGTGATTCGGCACGATCCGCAAACGCGTTCCGACCGGCACGTGCGCCTTCGTCGCGATCCGGCCGTGCTCCTGCGAAAGCGCTTCGATGCGCATCGGGAGCGGGTTCAGATCGAGATCGCAGACGAGACCGTAGCCGAACCGCGGGTCGATGTGCTCCGGCCCGGCGTCTTTCGACAGCGCGAGCGCACCGGCGTCGACGATCAGAGTCTGCCGCTCCGGATACGAGCCGACGACAGTCGTCAGCACCGACACCGCAACATCCGAAAGTCTGCACGAGCCGATCGTGGCCTGGAACGCATCGAAGAAAACGTAATTGCCGGGACGCACTTCGTCGCACTCGCTGAACCGCTCCACCACCGCCGCGGTCGGAGTCGAGCCGACGCTGCGCGGAATGTCGTGCAGCCCCGCTTCGGTCAGGAGCGCACGGAACCGGCTCAGACACGCCGCTTCCTCCGCCGCCACACGCCGGATCTCCTCGACGTCACGCGC
>DASVUA010000791.1:0-8483 GCA_036387295.1 Thermoanaerobaculia bacterium
CCGCGCGACGTGATGAATCGCTACGTCACCGACGTGCTGCGTCCGATGCTGACGCAGCCGGAGTTCGAAGCGGAAGAGATCGAGCGGCTCAAAAACGAAACGCTGTCGCAGATCACCTCGATCCGCAGCGAAGATCTCGAGACCCTCGGCCTCGCCGCGATCGATCAGTACGTGCTCGCCGGCACCGGCTACGCGCATCACGTGGTCGGACGCGAGAGCACGGTGCCGACCATCACGCGCGACGACGTCGTCGCGTTCTATCGAAACTTCTATCGTCCCGAGAACGCCATCGTCGGCATCTCGACCACCGATCCTGCCGTCGTCTCGCAGGTGACCGAGGCCGTGCGCGGCATCAACCGCAACATCACGATCGCGCCGCCGGCCATGGCGCAGGCGCAGCCGGAGACGTTCGTCGGCCGTCACGTGCTGGTGATCGAAGAGCCGAACGCCCCCGCCGCCTCGGTGCACCTCGGCTTTCCGTTCGCCGTGGCGCGCAATCATCCCGATTACTGGCCGCTCTACATCGCGAACGTCTGGCTCGGCGTACACCGCGATTCATTCGGCCAGCTCTATCAGCAGATCCGCGAAGAGCGCGGCTACAACTACGGCGATTACACCTACATCGAATACTGGGGCGGCCGGCCGAACAGCCTCTTCCAGATCTTCAATCAGCCGCGCGAGCAGCAGTACTTTTCGCTCTGGGTGCGCCCGGTGAAGCACGAGCACGCCGTGCATCTCATGAAAGCGGCGACGTACGAGCTCGAGCAGCTCGTGCGCAACGGGATGACGGCCGAGCAGATCAGCGAGGCAAAGAACAAGGCGCGCGTCCTCTACCTCAACCTCGGCGAAACGGTGCCTCGCCTCATCGGCGCCCGCGTCGACGACGCGTTCTACGGACTCACGAACGCCGGCTTCCTCGACACCTACATCGAGTCGATCGACCGCGTCACGCCGCAACAGGTCAACGACGCGATTCGCCGCCATCTCAACACGAACAACATCAAGTACGTCGTCGTCACCTCGACGCCGCACCTGCAGAAAACGATCGACGAGATCAAAGGCACCGCGCCGGTATTCGGCAAGTCGTGGCAGGACTACGAATTCACCACCGCCAAACTCCCCGACGGCACGACGGTCTGGCAGGTCCCACAGGCCAAACTCCCGACCGTGCAGCGCGACGCCATCTGGGCCGCATACCCGCTCGACGTCCGCGACGTGCGGGTGATGAATGTGAATGAGTTTTTGAAGTAGGTTCTGGTTGTCGGTTGTCGGTTGTCGGTTGTCGGTTGTCCGTTGTCTGTGAGGCCTCGCGAGCGTCACAGATAACCGACAACTGACAACCGACAACCTCTTGCCGTACGCTTCCCCCATGCACCTTCCCGCCGAAGTTCAACGTGTCGTCGATGACCTCATCGCGTCGGCGCGAAATGCGTTCGGGGACACGTTGCGCTCGGTCGTCCTCTACGGCTCCGGTGCCGAAGGGCGGTTGCGTGCGACGTCCGACGTCAACCTGCTGTTCATCCTCACCCGGTTTGACGCGGCCGCCGATTCGTTTCGCGAGCCGTTCCGGTACGCACAGGCGGCGGCCAACGTCACCGCGATGTTCGTGCTCGAAGAAGAGCTGAGCGATGCGGCGCAGGCGTTCGCGCAGAAGTTTGCCGACATCGAGCGGCGCCACGTCGTGCTGTACGGCGACGATCTCCTCGCGCGCCTCGAGATCCCACGTGCCGCGCTCGTGCGGCGGGTGCAGCAGGTGCTGCTGAATCTCACGCTCCGCCTGCGCGGCACGTACGTCGAGCAGAGCCTGCGCGAAGAGCAATGTGCGCTCACGGTGGCCGAATCGGCAGCGCCGCTGCGCACGTCAGCGGCATCGATGCTCGAGCTCGAAGGGGGCGGCACGCTCGCGCCGAAAGAAGCGCTCGAGCGGATCGTGCGGGAGCTCGGCAACGCTCGTTTCGACGCACTCCTTCCGCACATCTCCGAAGCGCGCGAACGGCGCGTGCTCCCGGCGGGCACCGCGGCCGCGCTGCTCCTGGCAACGCTCGACCTCGCGCGCGCGCTGCACGTGCGCTCGCATCGCCTGACGCCATGAATCCGTTCGATCTGCGCGGGCCGCAATTCTTAGGCTTCTACGCTTCGGTCACCGTCATTACGGTCGTTCTGTGCTGGCTGGTGCGCCGCATGCGCGAGCAGACGAGCGGGGGCTACGGCGGCTCTCCGATGACCGATCCGTATCTCATCGCCACGCTGCGCGGCGGCAAGAACGAGCTGCTGCGCGTGGCGATGATCTCGCTCATCGATCGCGGCCTGATGCTCGTCGACGGTGACGCCGTGCAGACGACGAGCATTGGACGAGAATCGCGCGCGCGCAAACGGATCGAGCGCGAGCTGCTCGAGCTCTGCGTGGCGCGGCGCGAGCCGAACGAGATCTTCGAATCGACGGCCTTCGATCTCGCGGTCGCCGAATACGAGCTCGAACTGTCGCGCATGCGGCTCCTGCCCGACAGCGAACAGAAATCGGCGCGCCTGACGCTGTATCTGTGGGGCGCCGCAATTCTCGCCTTCTTCGCCATCACGAAAATCAGCGTCGCACTTTCGCGCGGCCGGACGAACATTGCCCTGCTCCTCGTGCTCTTCGCGCTAGCGCTGCTCGCGCTCGCCGCGGTGATCTTTCAACGGCGCACCTCGAAGGGGGACGCATTCATCGCCGAGCTGCGCAATCTTTTCCAGTCGCTGAAACTGCGCGCACCGCAGATTCGTGGCGGCGGTGCGACGACGGAGCTGGCGATGCTGACCGCCGTCTGGGGCGTGAGCGCGCTGCCGAAGGAGACGTTCCCCTGGGTTCGCGATCTTTTTCCGCGCGCTGATGCCGCCGGCGCGAGCGGATCATCGTGCGGCAGTTCGTGTGGCAGCGGCTGCGGCGGTGGTTGCGGCGGCGGCTGCGGGGGCTGCGGCGGATGAGATACGGCCTTGGCTGGCGCGCCGAGCTCGGCGCCGGCATCCTCGCCAACCTCGATCGCGTCGGCGTCGTTGAAGTGCTGGCCGAAGAGCTGTTCGACGCCGATCGCGCACAACGGCGTGCGTTGCGTTTTCTCCGGGCGCATGTGCCGATCGTGTTGCATGCAACGTCGCTCGGACTCGCGTCGACCGAGACCGTCGATCGCCGGCGCCTCGATGCACTCGCACGTGTGGTGGAGTGGCTCGAGCCGGAGCTCTGGAGCGAGCACCTGGCCTTCGTGCGCGCCGGCGGCAGCGAGATCGGCCATCTCGCCGCACCGCCGCGCAACGACGCGACGCTGGAAGGTCTCGCGCGTAATGTCGATCTCGCGGCGCGGGTGATCGGATCGCATCCCTGCCTCGAGAACGTGGCCTCGCTGATCGACCCGCCGCTCAGCTCGTATGACGAAGCAGCATGGCTGCAGGCGGTCGTAGCCGCTACCGGCTGCGACCTGCTGCTCGATCTGCACAACCTTCACGCCAACGCTCACAACTTCCGCTTCGATGCAGTGGGCGTGATCCGTTCGCTTCCCGCACCACGGTTGATTCACATCGCCGGCGGGCGCCTGATCGAACGCGGACGCCTGCTCGACGATCATCTGCATCCCGTGCCCGACGCCGTCTACTCGCTGCTGGCGGAGGTCGATGCGCCCGAGGCGACGGTGATTCTCGAACGCGACGGAAACTATCCGGCCCTCGACGAGCTGCTCGAAGAGCTCGCACGCGCGGCCGCATGCGTTTCCACAACGCCGGGGCGTTCGGCGCCTGCATCGCCGCACGCCCCGTCGCACGCCGCCTCGCAGGAAGCGCGCGAGCCGTCTCTGCAAGCGTTCCTCGCAACGTTGTACGTCGACGACGACGCACGAACGCGCTTCCTCGCCGACCCGCTCCGCGCCGTGCGCGCCGCGAATCTTCCGGACGACGTCGCACTGCTGAACCCCGCCGACCTCGCCCTCGCCGCCCGCTCCTTCGCCAGAAAACGAGCCCACCGCGCCGACTGAACAAAGTGCGCGCTGAGACCGCACGCGAACGCCAATCGCCACATTCTGGTGGAGCGGCGGCCTTCAGGCCGCCGAGCATGCTCGGTGGGCTAAAGCCCACCGCTCCACTGAACGTCATGAGCGACACGAGACGTCTTCTGTGGAGCGGCGGGCTCTCAGCCCGCCGATGGCGTCGCGAGAAATCCGGCGGGCTAAGAGCCCGCCGCTCCACCGGACGTCTCCTGGCCTTACGCCCCCACCATCTCTTTTGCCTCCTCCATGCACTTCACGAACACGCCCACCGCGCGATCGATCTGCTCCTCGGAATGCGAGGCCATGATCTGGAAGCGAAAGCGGGCGCGTTCGCGCGGGACGGCGGGGTACTCGACGAGATTCGCGATGAGGCCGCGCTCTTCGAGCAGGCGCGCGGTCCATTTTGCGACCGTCTCATCGCCGCACATCACCGGCACCACATTGCTCGGATTGCCCAGGCACTCGATGCCGTGCGATTCGAACCCGGCGCGCAGCCGAAGGATGTTGTCGAACGATTTCTCGCGCAGCTCTGCCCCCTCGGGCGAGCGGACGATGCGCATCGCTTCGAGTGCCACGGCCGACTGCACCGGCGAGATTCCGTTCGAGTACATGTGCGTCCCGCCGTAGATGCCGAGGAACTGGCGCGCCGAACGCGAATTCGTCGCGACGAACCCACCGTTGCTCGAGAACGTTTTCGAGAAGCTGCCCATCACTAGGTCGACCTTGCCGAGCATCTGCTGGAAGCCGATCTGTCCCGTGCCGCGCGGCCCGGTCGCGCCGAAATCGTGCGCGACGTCCATCATCAGCACCGCGCCGAGCTCGCGACAGACCTGCTGCATCGCGTCGATGCGCGGGCTGTCGGAATCCATCGAGAAGAGCCCTTCGGAGACGACGAGAATCGCGTTCTCGCTGTCTTTCTCCCGGATCTTCGTGAGGCGGTGACGCAGCGCGTCGACGTCGTTGTGGCGGAAGAGATAGACGTTCTGCGTCGCGGCGCGTGCGCCCTGCATGAGGCAGGCGTGCGAGAGCTGATCGATGACGATCGAATCCTGCGGACGGACGAGCCCTGTGATGGCACCGAAGCCGGCGGCCCAGCCGGTGGGGAAAAGCAGCACGTGCTCGGTCTGCAACGCGTCGGCGAGGGCACGCTCGAGCTTGCGGCCGGGAATGGTGTTGCCCTGCAGCATCGGTGACGCGGCGGCGTGTGGACCATACTCATCGAGCGCGCGTTTCGCGGCGTCGAGAATGGCGGGATGAGCGGATAGGCCGAGGTAATCCTGCGAACCGAAATTCATCCCGGCGACGCGGCGCGCGTTCTGACTTTCGAGAACGGTCTCGCTGCCGGGACGCTGCTGCAGCGTGCGGGCGTACGGCCAGGTATTGAGCTCCGTCCGGAGATCGAGCCACTCACCGAGCGGCTGCGTGCGATCGAGAAGATGCGAACCTTTGGGGGTGGCGAAGAGACCGAGATGCTTGGTGAAGACAGACGCGTGGCTGGATGACACATCGAATGTGGTCATGAAGGCTCCTTCAGATTGTCGGCTTGTGGACCTGCCGTCGTAAAGAAGTCCATGCGTCTAGCATTTATTCCTTAACTAATGGTTCTACCGGCGTTTCGAAACGAGAGCGAAGAGCCGGCGAACGCGCTTAGACTCCACCCCGCGTGTCGTTCGCGAATCTCGTCATCTTCAGCGCCGGCGTGGCGGCGGGAGCCATCAACTCCATCGCCGGCGGAGGGACGTTGATCTCCTTCCCTGCCCTGCTCTGGCTCGGGCGCGATCCGATTACGGCGAATGCGACGAACACCGTGGCCATCTGGCCCGGCTCGCTGGCAGGAGCGATCGGCTTTCGCCGCGAACTGGCGACCGTGCGAGGCTGGCTGCTGCTCCTCATCATGCCGTCGCTGGCCGGCGGCGCACTCGGCAGCTGGCTCCTGCTGCGCACGCCGGTATCGACGTTCGAACGGCTCGTGCCGTGGCTGATCCTCGCGGCCACGCTGCTTCTCGCGGCGCAGGAAATGATCACCGCACGCCTCGGCTCGCTGGCGCAGGCGCACGAGCACCCGACCGCCGGCTGGGTGACGTTCGTCTTCGTCTTTCAATTCATCGTCGGGACGTACGGCGGCTACTTCGGCGCCGGAATGGGCATCCTGATGCTCGCGGCCCTCGGGCTGATCGGCCTCACCGATCTGCACCAGATGAACGGGCTCAAGAACGTGCTCGCGGTCTGCATCAACGGCGTGGCGGCGATCTACTTCATCATGGCCGCCGCGGTGGCGTGGGGCGACGTCGCGGTGATGACGGCCGGCACGATTGTCGGCGGGTTCCTCGGCGCACGGGTGGCGCGCAGGCTGGGGCGGAAGTTTGTCAGGGCGTTCGTGGTCGTCATCGGAATCGTCATGACGGTCGCGCTGCTCCTGAAGTAACCTCGCGCCCGATGCGTCTGCTCTGGTCTTTTCTGCTCCGGTACAAAAAGCTGATCGCGGCCGCGCTCGCGCTCGCAACCGTCAACCAGGTTTTCTCGCTGCTCGACCCGCAGGTCTTCCGCCACATCGTCGATGACTACGCGGTGAAGGCAGACACGATGACGCGCGAGGTCTTCGTCCGCGGTGTGGCGCTGCTCCTCCTCGCGTACGTCGGCGTGGCGCTGGTCTCGCGCATCGCGAAGAACTTTCAGGATTACTTCGTCAGCGTCATCGCGCAGCGGACGGGCGCGAATCTGTACGAGCGCAGCGTTTCGCATTCGTTCTCGCTGCCGTACGCGGTCTTCGAGGATCAACGCTCCGGCGAGATCCTGCAGAAAATGCACAAGGCTCGCGCCGATGCGCAGTCGCTGATCACGAACTTCGTGAACCTGATGTTCGTCTCGATGGTCGGGCTGGTCTTCGTGACGATCTACGCGTTCACGGTGCACTGGTCGATCGGCACGGCGTATCTCCTCCTCGCGCCGCTCCTCGGCACGCTGATGTTTTTCATCAGCCGGAAGATCAAGACGCAGCAGCGGATCATCGTGACGCAGACCGCCGAGCTCGCGGGCTCCACCACCGAAACGCTGCGCAACGTGGAGCTGGTGAAATCGCTCGGCCTCGAGCAGCAGGAGATCACGCGCCTCAACAACGTGAACGCGAACATTCTCGGCCTCGAGCTGAAGAAGGTGCGCTTCCTCCGTTTCTACTCGTTTCTGCAGGGAACGCTCATCAACTCCACGCGCGCCGGCATCCTCTTTCTGATGCTGTGGCACGTCTACTCGCGCACCATCACGCTGGGCGAGTTCTACGCGCTCTTCTTCTACTCGTTCGCGGTCTTTTCGCCGCTCGCGGAGCTCGGCGCGATGATCGCGCAGTATCAGGAAGCACGCGCGAGCATGGAGAAGCTCGACGAAGTGCTGGCCATCGAGCCGGCACCGAAGCCTTCGAATCCGGTGGCGGTCGGGCCGCTGGAGCGGATCGCGTTCGAGGACATCGCGTTCACGTATCCATCCGCGACCACGCCGTCGCTCGAGCACATCGATCTGGAGATTCGCGCCGGCGATACGGTGGCGTTCGTGGGGCCGTCGGGCTCGGGGAAGACGTCGCTCGTGAAGCTGCTGGTCGGTCTCTATCGCCCCTCCTCGGGGCGCCTGGCCGTCAACGGCATCGACGTCTCACAAATCGATTCCGACGCCTTGCGCGGACGCATCGGCCTCGTGACGCAGGAGACGCAGCTCTTCGCCGGCACGATCCGCGACAACCTGCTGTTCGTGAATCCGAAAGCGACCGACGCCGATTGCCTCGAAGTGCTGCGGCAGGCCGCGGCGCTGCCGATCATCGAGCGCGGCGGCAAGGGGCTCGATACGAAGATCGGCGAAGGGGGCATCAAGATCAGCGGCGGCGAACGGCAGCGCCTCGCCATCGCACGCGCGCTGCTCCGCCAGCCGGAATTGATGATCTTCGACGAGGCGACGTCGAGCCTCGACTCGATCACCGAGAAGGCCATCACCGCCACGATCCGAGCGCTCACCACCGGCACGCACCGCCGCATGACCGTCCTCGTCGCGCATCGCCTCTCGACCATCGCGCACGCACAACGGATTCACGTGCTGGCGAAAGGCCACGTCGTCGAGACCGGCACCCACGACACGCTCCTCGGCATGAACGGCCTCTACGCCGCGCTCTGGCGCGAACAAAGCGCACGACGAGAAGAAGCGGCATAAAGGTTGTGGAGAGCGGCGACGGCAGGCCGCTCTCCCTCCCGGCTTCTGGTGTCGTTTCTGGTGGAGCGGCGGGCTGTAGCCCGCCGAACTGCTCGTTACTGCGGCAGCTGGCGCTGCCGCGAGGGAAAGCGGCGGCTCTGCCGCCGCACTCCACACTGAACGCGCTTTTCGCGAATGCTACGTTCTGGTGGAGCGGCGGGCTCTTAGCCCGCCGACCTGTTAGTTTGCTGCGGCAGCTGGCGCTGCCGCAGAGGGAGCGCGGGGGTCAGGGGGCGACCAGGA
>DASVUA010000792.1:0-2636 GCA_036387295.1 Thermoanaerobaculia bacterium
CCCAACCCTTATCTCGATACGGTCTTCACCCACCGCACGTTCTTCTCCCGCCTGCACCACTTCATCCGTCTCTCCTCCGCGTTCATCGTCATGCCGGGCGGCATCGGCACGGCGCTCGAGCTCTTCATGGTGTGGCAGCTCCTGCAGGTCAAGCACATGAAAGAGCATCCGCTGATCCTGGTCGGTACAATGTGGCCTGGTCTGATCGAGTGGATGCGCGCCACGATGGTGGAGCGCGGCCTCGTCAGCCCGTCCGACTTCGACGCGATCAAGGTCGTCGGCACCTCCGACGAAGCCACCGCGATCATCCGCGAGTCGCATGAACGATGGCTTCAACAGGAGAGAGTAGATGCCAACGCAGGAGCAGATTCTTGACGCGCTGAAGAAGGTCAAATTTCCCGGCCTTTCGCGCGACATCGTGTCGTTCGGATTCGTCCGCGACATCAAGATTGAGGGCGGCAGCGTCGCGTTCACGGTCCAGTTCCAAACCGAAAATCCGGCCGTCGGCCAGCAGGTCGCGCGCGAATCGGAAGCTGCCGTCCGGGCGATCGAAGGGGTGACGGACGTCCGCCTCCATCTCGAGATCGGCACGCGCGGCGGCGCCGCGGCGAGCGGTGGCGGCGGAATGCAGCAGATGCCGTCCGCGCCGAAAACGCTCGAAGGGGTCCGCTGGCGCATCGCCGTCGCGTCCGGGAAAGGGGGCGTCGGCAAGTCGACCGTCTCGACGAATCTGGCGCTCTCGCTGCGCGCGCTCGGCTACACCGTCGGGCTGCTCGACGCCGACATCTACGGTCCGTCGCAGCAGATGATGCTCGGGATCGAAGGGCGTCCGCAGATCGACGAGCACGACGAAAAGATCCTGCCGATGGAGCGCCACGGCATCAAGACGATGTCCCTCGGCCTCATCACCGATGCCGACACGCCGGTCATCTGGCGCGGGCCGATGGTGATGAAGGCGATCGATCAGTTCCTGACCGACGTCAAATGGGGGAAGCTCGACTTCCTCATCATCGACCTCCCGCCCGGCACCGGCGACGCGCAGCTCACGCTCACGCAGAAAGCCGGCCTCACCGGCGCCGTCGTCGTCACGACGCCGCAGGACGTGGCACTCATCGATGCGCGCAAAGGGCTGGCGATGTTCCGCAAAGTGAACGTGCCGGTGCTCGGCATCGTCGAGAACATGAGCTACTTCCTCTGCCGTCATTGCGGCGAGCGTGAAGAGATCTTCGGCCACGGCGGCGGCAAGCGCACCGCCGACCTCCTCGGCGTGCCGTTTCTCGGGGAAGTGCCCATCGATCCGAAGGTGGTCGTCGGCGGCGACAGCGGTGAGCCGATCGTCGCTTCGACTCCCGACGCTCCCGCTTCAGCGGCGTTCCGCGAAGTGGCGCGCCTCGTGGCCGAACAGGTCGAGAGCGGCATGGAAGGGCACACGCACAGCCACGGCGGTCACGATCACGACCATCATCACGATCACGACCACGATCACGCGCACTCGCATTGACGTGACGCGCGGCGGCCGCAGGCCGCCGCGCGTCGCGACGACGTAAACTCTCGTCGTCCATGCTCACCAAAGACCGCGTCGCCGCGTGGCTCCAGGGCCGCTTTCTGCTGCGCCTGCACATGACGTTCATCCTCGGCGGCACATACCTCGCCGGGCTCGCCACCACGCACGCGCTGCTGCTCACCGGCTTCGTTCCCAATCTCGCGCTGCGCTACGGCGTCGCGGTCTGCGGCGCGTATCTCGCCTTCCTCGTGCTCATCCGGCTCTGGCTGCAGTACGTCGGCATTCGCGAGGACAACGCCGCGGTCGACTTTTCGAGTGACCTGGCCGACATTGCGGCAGACGTCGCGTGGGACGCCGCCGAATGGGGAGCCGATGCGCCGCGCATCGGCGGAGGCGGCTCGTTCGGTGGAGGCGGGTCGTTCGGCGGCGGCGGCGCGAGCGGGTCGTGGGGAGGCGTGCAGCAACCAATGCTGTCGGTGCCGCCACCGAAAAGCGCGGCATCTTCGTCGTCGTCGTTCAAACTCCCGTCGTTCGACCTCGATCTCGACGAATTCTTCGTCGTCATCCTCTTTCTCGCGCTCGTCTTCTCGCTGCTCTTCGTCGGGATCTACATCATCTACACCGCGCCCGTCCTCCTCACCGAAGCAGCATTCGAAGCGCTGCTGACCGGCGCGCTGGTGCGGCGCGCGCGCAAGATCGATCGCCCCGGCTGGGTCGGTGCCGTGACACGCGCCACGGCGTGGCCGTTCATCGTCGTCCTCATCCTCTCGATCGCCCTCGGATGGGCAGTGCAGCACGCCTGTCCCGGCGCCACGCGCGTGAGCGACGCGTTTCATTGCGCCGAGCAATGAGGCGGAGCAATGAGCGATGGACCTGATCGAATATCTGAAGTCACTCTGATATCTTCCGCCGCGATGATCAACAAAGTCGTCGCTTCCGCGGATGAGGCGGTGCGGGATGTTCTCGACGGTTCGACGCTCGTGGTCGGCGGCTTCGGCCTCTGCGGCATTCCGGAAAACCTGATCAACGCTCTCGTCTCGAAAAAGGTGAAAGACCTGACCTGCGTTTCCAACAACGCCGGCGTCGATGACTGGGGCCTGGGGCTACTGCTGCAGACGAGGCAGATTCGCAA
>DASVUA010000793.1:0-4139 GCA_036387295.1 Thermoanaerobaculia bacterium
CGTTCTGGAAACCGGATGTGGTGACGGACGCGAACGGCACGGCGACGGTCAGCTTCGATTATCCCGAGGCGTTGACGACGTGGCGCGCCACCGCGCGTGCGGCGACGACCGGCAGTGCATTCGGCATCGGCTCGTCGACGGTACGTACGAACCTGCCGCTGCTGGTGCGGCTGCAGGCACCGCGCTTCTTCGTTACCGGCGATCGTGTGACGGTGTCGGCCATCATCAACAACAACACCGGCGAGGCGATGACGGTGACGCCGACGCTCGACTCCGAAGGTTTGAGCGGAGGAGGGGCGAGCGCGCCGGTGGCCGTTCCGGCGCACGGTGAAGCGCGCGTCGACTGGACGCTGAACGCCGAACGCGCGGGCAACGCGAAGCTGCGCGTCACCGCGCGCGGTGCGACGCACGGCGACGCGATGGAAAAGTCGTTCGCCGTCTACGAGCACGGCATCGACAAGCTCATCGCCCGCTCCGGAAAACTGCGTGGTTCCGAGGCACTGGTGCGGCTCGAATTGCCGCGCGAGCGTCGCGCGACGAACCTGAGTGTGCAGATCGCGCCGAGTCTGGCCGTCACGATTCTCGACGCACTGCCGTATCTCATCGAGTCGGAGTACGGCTCGACCGAACACACGATGAGCCGCTTCCTTCCCGCGGCGATCGTGGCGCGCACGCTCGAGAAGCTGGGTCTCGATCCGGCGGAGCGCCTGCCGAAGAAGAATCTCGACGCGGTGACGAACGCCGGCATGAAGCGCCTCTACGACATGCAGCACGAGAGCGGCGCGTGGGGTTGGTGGGACGAAGGTCCGGACGACGACTGGATGACGGCATACGTGGTCTGGGGCTTCTCGATCGCGCGTGAAGCGGGGCTGCCGGTCGACGCGAAGCGTGTCGATCGCGCCGCGGCGTGGCTCACGCGCCGTCTGGTCGAGCATCGCCGCGACCGCAATCAGCAGGCTTGGCTGCTTCATGCGTTGTCGGCTTGGCGCGGACGTCCGGCGACCGACGCGGAGCGGACTGCGTTCGAGGAGATCTACACCGATCGCGAGCGGCTGTCGGCGTACTCACGCGCGCTGTACGCGCTGACCGCGCATCGTTACGGCGACACCGCGAAGACGAGCGTCCTGGTGCGCAATCTCGAAGACGGCGTGAAGCTCGATCGCACGCCCGATCAGTCGGTGTTGTTGCAGGGCGAGACGGCCGCCGAGACGATGGCCACCGCGCATTGGGGCGCCGACCGCTTCTGGTGGCGCTGGCATGAAGGTCCGATCGAAACGACGGCGTTCGTGCTGCAGGCGCTCGTCACGATCGATCCGAAGCATCGCCTCGTCGAGCCGGCCATGAACTGGCTGGTGAAAAACCGCCGCGGCACGCGCTGGACGAACACGCGCGACACCGCCATCGCGCTGCTCGCGCTCAACGATTACCTCGAGCACAGCGGCGAGCTGCGCGGCGACGTGGCGTACGAGCTGACGGTGAACGGACGCGTCATCGCGACGAAGAGCGTCACGGCCGCCGACGTGCTGCGCGCGCCGAGCCGTTTCTCCGTCGATCCATCTGTGCTGACCGACACCACGCAGGAAGTGCGCATCCGCCGCACGGGTGGCACCGGCCCGATCTACTTCTCTGCCGAGGCGCGGTTCGTCTCGCTCGAGGAACCGGTGAAAGCAGCGGGGAACGAGATGTTCGTCCGCCGCGAATACTTCCGCCTCGCGCCGCGCCCGACGCTGCTGAAAGGCGTGTTGTACGACAAGGTACCGCTGCGTGACGGCGAGACGATCGAAAGCGGCGAGCGGGTGGAAGTGGTCGCCACGATCGACGTGAAAAACGACTACGAGTACCTGCTCTTCGAAGATCTCAAACCGGCCGGCCTCGAAGCAGTCGAGTTGCAATCGGGTCAGCCGTCGTACGCAACGAACCCGACGACGAAGCAGACCGCATGGGTGTATCAGGAACTGCGCGATCGCAAAGTGGCGCTGTTTGTCGACCGCCTGCAACAAGGCGTATGGGAAATTCGCTACACGCTCCGCGCCGAAGTCCCCGGCACCTTCCACGCCCTCCCGCTCATGGGTCAGGCGATGTACGTACCGGACATCCGCGCGAATGGAGATGAGGTGAGGGTGGGGGTCAAGGAGTAAGAGCTGACAACTTGATCCAAGACATAATGGCGGATTACCATTCAATCCGCCATTATGTCGTCGAGATCGCCGCCCCGTCCCACCCCGAACCGTCCTCGTTCACAGCGAAACGTAAGGGTGTGATTTCAATTGGAGGGGAAGGTGCGGCCTTCAATCATCACGATAGGCATTGCAGCGACGCTATCGGTGAGCGCAAGCTCGGCGATGGCCGAATGCAGAGGCGTGCTGGTCCGCGACACCGTTTGCACCGATTATTGGGACGGCACGCGTTCGTGCAACTCGACATACAGATATTACGAATATTGCACCGTCACGGGCGGGAGCGGTGGCGGAGGCGGCGGGACAGGCGGCACCAGCGGGTCATATTACGACTCGGACGGGAACGGGCGAATCGACCAGTGGCGCGGCGTCCTCAACACGTCTGACCCGTGCGCCAACAACATCGCTGATAACGCGACCGTCAGCGACGACGTGGGAACGAGTTACGGCGGCACGAACGATACACGCACGCGGCACGACGGTGTCGACTTACAGGGCGATCCCGGGGACGCGGTCTATCCATACATGGACGGCACGGTCTCGTCCGTAGGCTGGTCTTCGACGAATTGCGGGTATCGCGTCGTCGTGAACAACATAGACGGAAACCGCGCCATCTACTGTCATATGCAGGACGGCAGTGCAAGCCATCTTGCGGTCGGACAGAGAGTCTCCGCCGGGTTCACACGCATCGGGGGCGTCGGAAACACCGGCACGCAGGCAATGGGTTACCACTTGCACATTGGGGTCGATGATCCGAATGGATCGTCGCTGTCGTCGTACTGGAACTTCACCGACACGCGGCCGAGCGCTGCGATGTTCAATGACGGAGGATGTTGATGAACGCGCGAATTGCGGCGGTTGTCATGCTCAGCGCTACGTTCGCGCTCGAGGCTGCGCCTCGTACGGTGGCCATCGAGGTGCCGTTGGGGGAAGAGGGGCTGATCTCCGCCAGTGCGATCGATGATCGTGGGCGGGGGTGGATCGCGGTTGCGACGCCTGAGCCGTGGCGCACGGACTTTTACCGGATCGGACCTGACGGCGCCACGCGCGACGCGCGGATCGCCGGATCGATCGTCAAGAGCATCCGTCAGTTGGCAGGGCGCGAGCGCTACTTCATCCACGAGGCGCGGTCCCACGCGAACGGTGGAGCGTCGGCCTTCTTTCGTGTCGTCGAGGCTCACGGTGGAAAACTGACGACGCTGTGGGATTCCGACCGTCTGCCGGCCAATGTTCGGACTGACGAATTTCTCGTCACGGTGTCCGACGATGCGAGGCAGTGGGCTTCCGCGTCGATCACCGACCATGAGGTGCGCGTCACGTTCGGCACAACGGCCGCCACGAAGCCGCGCACCACGGTGTCTGTCGCGTCCGAGCCGGTACCGTTGCCGGACGGATTCGAGTACGACGGCGCGGGACTCGAGTTCATCCAGCGCGCAGGCGACAAACCGCTGGTCGCGGCGCTCTGGCGCGGCCGCATTTTCATCATCGACGGTGAGCGCGTCGTCGCGCGGCTCGTTCCGCCGAACGGCGCGTCATCGCTGGCCTTCGACTCGACGTCGTCGACGCTATGGGCCTTGTCCTCGCGCAGCGCTGCGGCGTTCGATGTGCGTGACGTGACGAAGCCAGCGAAGGTGACGATCCTCAGCGGTGATCACGGCCGCGCAACGGAGGTTTCTCCGCTGGACGGCGCGCGGCTCGCGATGACGATGATCGACCGTGGGGTGTTGGTCAGCGATGTCGAAGACGGAAACGGAAATCGAGTGCGGAAGTCGTTCAATCGCTCCGGGACGCACGGCAGGCTGGTCGTGAGCCGAGGAGGGAACGCGATCCTCGAGCAGCCCGACGCCTCCAGAAGCCGGACGGTGTTTCTGCATTTGAACTGAAGGGCGCCGCTCCACTAAACGAGGCATTCGTTCTCGGCGCGCAGCGGGTTCAGTTGGGAGTGCGGCGATGTTGACTCGC